>CBDUXC010000215.1:0-4467 GCA_965371065.1 uncultured bacterium | reverse complement strand
CGGCGGTCGTTACGGCCGTCCTTGTCGAACCGGAACAGGAAGTGAAGAAGGGCGACGTCCTCTGCCGGCTCGAGGCGATGAAGATGGAGAACGAAATGACCGCCGAGGCTGACGGCGTGGTAGTCGAAGTAAACGTCGCCGCCGGCGACGGCGTAGAACGGGCCGACGTTCTCATTATAGTCGAATAAGTTGACTTATGTCGGGCGATAAACAGAAAGACGGACGCAGTATCGAGACGCCGTCGGGCGTTCCCGTCGAGACGGTTTACGCCGAACTGCGGGCCGGCGCGACCGAGCGGTTGGGTAGCCCTGGCGCGCCGCCGTACACGCGGGGCGTCCACCCGGATATGTACCGGGGGCGGCTTTGGACGATGCGTCAATACGCGGGTTTCGGCGACGCCGAGACCACCAACCGCCGGTTCAAGTACCTTATTGAACAGGGGCAGACCGGCCTGTCGGTAGCCTTCGACCTTCCTACCCAGATGGGCTGCGATTCGGACGACCCGGCCGCCGAGGGCGAGGTCGGGCGCGTGGGCGTCGCCGTATCCACCTACGACGACTTCGCGGAACTCTTCGCCGGGTTGGACCCGGCAGCGATATCGGTCAGCATGACTATCAACTCGACGGCGCCCGTGCTACTGGCGATGTATCTGGTATTGGCGGAGCGGACCGGCGTCCCCTGGTCCGAGCTGCGCGGGACGGTCCAGAACGACATCCTGAAGGAGTACTTCGCCCGGGGGACGTATATATACCCGCCGAAGGCCGGGCTCCGTCTGGCGGTCGACCTTATCCGGTTCGCGTCGGCGGAGGTACCGAAGTGGAACTCGATTTCGATCTCGGGTTATCACATACGCGAAGCCGGGGCCAACGCGGTGCAGGAGCTGGCGTTCACGTTCGCCGACGCTGTCGAATACGTTAAAGGGGCGCTCGACGCGGGGCTCGGCATAGACGAGTTCGCGCCCCGACTAAGCTTCTTTTTTAACGCACATAATGATTTATTCGAAGAAACGGCCAAGTTCCGGGCGGCGCGCCGTATCTGGCACCGTATTATTACCGAGCGCTTCGGCGCGGACGATCCGAAATCGTCCAGGCTGCGGTTTCACGTGCAGACCGCCGGCTCGACGCTGACCGCCGCGGGGTACGAGAACAACGCGGTCCGGGTAACGCTTCAGGCGCTGGCCGCCGTGCTGGGCGGCGCTCAGTCGGTTCATACGAACTCTCGGGACGAGGCTTTGGGACTGCCGACGGAGGATTCGGTCCGGCTGGCTCTGCGCACCCAGCAGATAATCGCGTACGAGAGCGGCGCCGCGTCGACCGTGGACCCGCTGGGCGGCTCCTTCTATGTTGAGTACCTGACCAACGAAATTGAGAAACGCGTGAACGAATACTTGGCGGATATAGACGAACGAGGCGGAGCTTTATCTTGTATCGAGTCGGGGTACTTCGCCGACGAGATTTCGGCAAACGCATACCGCCAGCAGAAGGCTGTAGACGACGGCGACGTGAAGGTGGTCGGCGTCAACTGCTTCGAAGAGCCGGAACAACCGGACGTCGAAGTATTGAAAGTAGACTCGGCCCTGGCCGAGGCGCGCCGCAAGAAGCTCGCTGAATATCGGAAACGGCGGGATGACGGGCCGGTTGAAAAGGCGCTCGCGGGGCTTAAGGCGGCGGCCGCGGAAGAGACCACGCCTTTAATGGAACGCGTGGTTGAGAGCGTGCGCGCCGGTGCTACCGTCGGCGAGATAAGCGGCGCCCTGCGGGATGCCTTCGGGACGTACGACGAACGATGAAGGTAAAACGCGTAAACCATATTGGTATAGCCGTCGAGAGTCTGGACGAGGCGTTAAAGCTCTGGCGCTACGTTCTGGGTCTTGAGCCGGTCGAGGTCGAGGAAGTCGCCGCGATGAAGCTCGTGGCCGCCAAACTACGGCCCGGCGAGACCGATATTGAGTTGCTTGAGAGCACCGACGACGAAGGGCCGATAGGCAAGTTCATCGCGAACAAGGGCCCCGGCATGCATCATATCTGCCTTGACGTGGACGACATAGAGGGCGCCCTGGCCGAGCTGGCCGCGGCCGGGTACCGGTTGATCGACGAGGAACCGCGGGCGGGCGCCGGCGGCTGCCGCGTCGCCTTCGTTCACCCCAAGAGCTGCGGCGGGCGGCTGTTGGAGTTGTCTGAAAAGATTAAGTAAGGGAGTCGTTATGGCTTACCTCGAAATCGAGAAAAAAGGCAAGATCGTGTGGATAACGCTGAACGCGCCGGACACGCTCAACGCTCTGAACCGGGCGGCGTTGGGCGAGCTTGAGCAGGCGTTCGCCGACCTGGAGGGTGACGCCGCGGTTCTGGTCGCCGTGCTGACCGGCGCGGGGAAGGCGTTCGTTGCCGGCGCCGACATCTCCGAGATGAAAGATATGACGCCCGACGAAGCCCGGGACTTCGCCCAATACGGCCAGTCGGTCTTACTCAAAATCGAAAAGTCGCGGGTCGTAACCATCGCCGCGGTAAATGGCTTCGCCCTCGGCGGCGGGATGGAGCTCGCGATGGCCTGCGACATCCGGATCGCGTCGACAAAGGCCAAGCTCGGGCAGCCGGAACTCAAGCTGGGTATTACGCCCGGCTTCGGCGGGACCCAGCGGTTGGCCCGCATCGCCGGGATCGGGCGGGCCAAGGCGATGCTCTTTACGGGCGACGCGGTTGACGGCGAGAAGGCCAAATGCTACGGTATAGTCTCGGCCGTCTACGAGCCGGACGAGCTGCTAGAGAAGGCCGGCGAGTTGGCCGAGAAGGTCGCCGCGATGGGCCCCGCGGCCCTGGCTCAGGCCAAGAAAGCCGTGGACGAGGGCTACGGCACGGCGATGACCGAGGGTTGTTCGATTGAAGCCGACGCGTTCGCCGAGTGCTTCGCCGCCGGCGACGCGAAGAAAGGGATGGACGCGTTCCTGGAGAAGCGGGAACCCGAGTGGTAAATAAAAAAGTGATACCGAATACATACTAACCGGTTTAATCAGGAGGAGAAGTAGTGAAAGACATAGTGTTGGCGAGCGCGTGCCGGACCGCGGTCGGCCGGTTCCTGGGGACGCTTGCGCCCCTCAAGGCTTCGGACCTGGGCGCCGTCGCGATAAGAGGGGCCGTCGAGAGGGCCGGCATCAAACCGGAAGACGTGGAAGAGGTCATAATGGGCAACGTCGTCTCGGCGGGGACGGGCCAGGCGCCGGCCCGCCAGGCGGCGATTAAAGCGGGGATACCGCCGGAGGTCGGTTCGACGACGATAAACAAGGTTTGCGGCTCCGGGCTGAAAGCGGTCTCGATGGCGGCCCAGGCGATAAAGGCCGGCGACCACGACGTCATCGTCGCCGGCGGAATGGAGTCGATGTCCAACGTGCCCCATTACTTCTTCAAGGGGCGGACCGGCCAGAAGTTCGGGGATATGCCGCTCGTCGACGGGATGATCTTCGACGGTCTCTGGTGCGTCTTCGAGGATACGCATATGGGGAACCTGGGCGATTGGACCGCCGAAAACTCGGGGATAACCCGGGAAGAGCAGGACAAGTGGGCCGCCGGCAGCCACCGCAAGGCCGTCGAGGCGATAAAAGGCGGTAAATTCAAAGCCGAGATAGTCCCCGTCGAGGTGCCCCAGAGGAAAGGCGACCCGATAGTCTTCGATACCGACGAGGGCCCCAGAGAGGATACGAACGAGGAAGCGTTGGCCAAGCTCCGCCCGGCCTTCAGCAAGGAAGGTACGGTTACGCCCGGGAACGCGCCCGGGCTCAACGACGGGGCCGCGGCCCTGGTCGTGATGTCGGCGGAGAAGGCCGAGGCGATGGGCGTGAAGCCGTTGGCGAAAATAACCGGGTACGCTACCGGCGGAACGCCGCCGAAGGAACTCTTCTACGCGCCCATCGCGGCGGTTCGGAATTTGATGGACAAAACGGGCGCTAAAATTGACGACTACGACTTAATCGAGGTCAACGAAGCGTTCAGCGCCCAGGTGCTGGCCGACGCCAAGGAGCTCGGCTGGGACCCGGACCGGGTCAACGTCCACGGCGGGTCCGTAGCGCTCGGTCACCCTATCGGCGCGAGCGGCGCGCGTATCCTCACGACGCTCCTCTACGCGATGGAGGACCGGGGCGCAAAAACCGGTCTCGCGACCCTGTGCCTCGGCGGCGGAAACGCCGTCGCGATGAGCGTCGAGAAGATGTAGCTGTAGATAATCCGACGCGGACGCGAACTACCGTTCCGCGTTTTTGGAACCTAAACCAGTAGAGGGAGGAACCGATGGAGATAAAGAAGGTCGGCGTCGTCGGCGGGGGGACGATGGGTAACGGCATCGCCCACATCTTCGCCCAGTCGGGTTACGACGTCGTATTAGTAGAACAATCCGACGACTTACTCTAGAAGGCGTTCTCTATAATAACGAAGAACCTGGGGCGATTGGTCAAGAAGGAGAAGATTACACAGGAGGATG
>CBDUXC010000214.1:0-4478 GCA_965371065.1 uncultured bacterium | reverse complement strand
CGCAGCGGACACAGTACTAACGTCGGAATGTTCAAGAGGTTGTTGGTGGTTATGGAGGAAAGGAAGAACAGATACGAAACGGTGAACGCGGTCTTCGACTTAAAGAAGATAATGGACTTGATACCGCACCGTTACCCGTTCCTGTTAGTGGACCGGATAACCGAGGTCGTGCCTGACGAGTACGCTATCGGGATCAAGAACGTGACCTACAACGAACCGTTCTTCGGCGGGCACTTCCCCGGCGAACCCGTAATGCCCGGCGTACTCATCGTCGAAGCGATGGCCCAGGTCGGCGGCGTGATGCTGATGTCGGTCTTAGAGAACCCCCAGGATAAGTTAGTCTACTTCGTCTCGATAGACAAAGTAAAGTTCAAACGGCCGGTAGTACCGGGCGACCAGCTCGTGTTCAAATTGATACCCGTCTACTTCAAGCGCGGACTAGCCAAGATGCGGGGAGAAGCGTACGTAGCGGGGCAGCTCGTCGCCGAGGGCGAGTTAGTAGCCGCGATCGTAGACCGGGAGGATGTCGAAGGCAACAAAGAATCGTGACGGCTGACGTACACCCGACCGCTGTAGTGTCCGCGGACGTTGAACTGGACGACGGAGTTACCGTCGGCCCGTACGTGGTCGTTGGCCCGGGTGTTAAGTTGGGCGCTGGCGTCTCGGTCGGTAGCCACGCCGTAGTGGAAGGCGATACGACCGTGGGCCCCGAGACGCGTATTTTCTCCCATGCAGTAATCGGTACGATCCCCCAGGATATAAAATTCGAGGGCGAGGAAAGCAGGCTCGTCATCGGTGAGAACTGCACCTTCCGGGAGTTCGTAACCGTCAACCGGGGGACCAAAGAACGGCAAGAAACCGTCGTCGGCTCGAACGTGTTGGCGATGGCGTATTCGCATATAGCTCACGACTGCATCGTAAGCGATCATTGTATACTGTCCAACGCGGCAACCCTGGCCGGCCACGTCGAGTTGGGCGAGTACGTAGTTATCGGTGGCTTGGCGGCGATCCGTCAGTTTTGCAGGGTTGGTGACCACGCGTTTATAGGCGGTTTGTGCGGTATATCCAAAGACGTTATGCCGTACGTTAGCGTAGGTTTCGACCCTACCCGGGTAGTAGGGTTAAACACCGTCGGGCTCCAGCGACGGGGCTTCGACGAGCAAACCCGCGAGCATTTGAAGAGGGCGTATTCGATCGTTTTCAGGCAGGACCTTAATACTACGCAGGCCGTCGAGAAGTTGGAAGCCGAGCTCGGCGACGTTCCCGAAGCCCGGAAAATTATCGACTTTATAAAATCGTCCGAGCGGGGGCTGTTAAAATAGTACGATGAAAAACGACGAGGACGACAAGGCGGCCGGACGGATAGGGTTAATCGCCGGGTCGGGCCGCCTTCCGCTTTTATGGGCCGCGGAGGTGGCCGCCGTCGAACCGGACGGCTACGAAGCGATAACGGCGGTCGCCGTTACCGACGAAGCGTACGACAATCTTCGCGAGCTGATAAACGTAGTTCGGGTCCCGCTGGGGCGGTTCAACAGGACTGCGAAAACCCTTCGCGGCGGCGGTGCGAAAACCCTGAGTTTCGTCGGTAAGGTCGAGAAAGTCAACCTGATCAAGGGGCTTAAGCTTGACCTTAGAACCGTTCGGATGGTCGCAGCGCTCCCGGACTATAACGACGCGACCATAATGGATTCGATTACCAGGGAGTTCGAGAAGGAGGGGTTCGCAGTGCTCTCCCAGACCGCGTATCTCGGGAAGTACCTGGTGGAGGAGAAGGTCTATACGAAGCGGCGCCCGTCGAAAGACGACCGGGAAGAGATAGCCTTCGCTATGTCGCGGGCGTGCGCGGTCGCGGACCTGGGTATCGGCCAGACGGTTGCCGTGCGCCGTAAAGGGGTGCTTGCCGTCGAAGCTATCGAGGGGACGAACGAAGCGATACGGCGGGCCTCCGAATACTCCGACCGAAAAGGCGGAACCGTAGCCAAAGCTATGAAAAAGGGGCAGGACCCCCGCTACGACGTCCCGACCGTCGGCATGGATACGATTAAAACGGTCATAGACGGCGGCTTCAAGAACCTGGCGCTCGAGGCCGGTTCGGCATTTCTCGTGGAGCGGGACGAAGTAATCGCCGCGGCGGATAAAGCCCGCGTTTGTATAATAGGGGTACCGAGGGAAGCGGATAAATGAGAATTACCCGATTAATAGTAGGTTTGATAAGCACGAACTGCTACGTGGTCCGCGCCGGGGACGATGTTATGGTCGTGGACCCCGGCGGCGACCCCGAGCGCATTACCGGCGAGCTCGACGGCGCCGTACCGCGTTACATAGTGAACACCCACGGCCACCCGGACCACGTGGGCGCAAACAACGCGTTAGCCAAAGCTACCGGCGCGCCGGTCCTTATGCACGAAGACGACGTAAAGCTGCTCGACGGTACCGGGGTTTTCGGCGGTATTTTCACTAAACCGCCGAAACCGGACCGTTTTCTGGAAGACGGCGACGAGCTGGAGTTGGGCGACTTGACCTTTAAGGTGCTTCATACGCCGGGACACACGTCGGGCGGGGTATGCTTGTATACGCCGGGCGTCGTCTTCGTCGGCGATACGCTTTTCGCCGGCTCCGTCGGCCGGACCGACCTGGGCGGCGGGGACTATAATACCCTCATCAAGTCCATCAAAACTAAGCTCCTTTCGCTGCCGCCGGAGACGAAGGTACTTCCGGGCCACGGGCCCGAGTCCACTATCGCGCTGGAGCGCGCGACCAACCCGTTCCTGGGCGGATTATGACCGGCGACGCCGAGAGAGCGAGGGAGCCATCGACCGAAGACGGGCGCTTGCTCCGGGGTTTCGCCGCGTATCTGACCGTCGAGCGGGGTCTTGCGCCGGCGACCGTCGCCGCGTACGAGAGCGATATACTGTTGTTTCTATCGGTCTCCAACAAGGTTTTATTAAACGCGACCCTACCGGACGTAACCGCCGCGCTCCGGGAGTTGGGGCGCGCCGGCCGGAGCGTCGCGACGCTGAATCGGATGACGTCGGCGCTGCGGGTCTTCTACCGTTACCTGGTCGGCGACGGTGACCTGGAGACGTCACCACTCGAATATCTACAAACGGCGCGGCTTGAAGAGCGGTTGCCCGACTACCTGTTCCGCGATGACGTGGAGGAGATTATCGCCGCGGCCGCGGCCGCGTCGAAAGAGGCGGAAGCCCGGGACGCGAGCCCGGCCGAGCGCTTCCGGATTGCCCGGGACGCGGCCATGCTTGCGCTGGCGTACGCGTCCGGACTCCGAGCGACGGAGTTGGTAGGCTTGCCGGTCAGAGCGCTGGACCGGCGACTGGGATTCGTTCAGGTAATCGGTAAGGGGTCCAAGGAACGGCTCGTACCGTTCGGCGCCGTAGCCTTCCGACATTTGGATGTCTATCTCGGTAACTACCGCCCTCTTTCGCCGAAGGAGTCAGATTTCGTTTTTATCCGTTGGGGCGGTAAAGACCATATTAGCAGGCAGACCTTCTGGGGCGTGGTGAAGAAGTACGCGGCCGCGGCCGGCGTACCCGGCGTAAAGCCGCACACGTTCCGGCACTCTTTCGCGACGCACCTTATCCAGGCCGGCGCGGATTTGAGGACCGTACAGGAGCTTCTCGGCCACGCCAACATCAGCACAACCCAGATATATACCCAGTTGGACGTCAAGCGCCTGCAGGAGATACAACGAACCGCTCACCCGAGGAAGTAAACGAAGGGAGCCGACGATGCTAATATCTGCTGTAGTATTTTTACCGGCGGTTTTTATCGCCCTCGCGATCCCCAAGTACGTACAGACGCGGCTCGCCGCCCGGGCCGGCGACAGTTCGGTCCGCGCCGCCGGGCGTCTGTCGTGGAATCCGCTGGTACATCTGGACCTGCTCGGGACGGCGCTACTGGCGCTCTTCCAGTTCGGTTGGGCGAAACCGCTGCGGGTCGACGTCGATAAGCTCGACGGCGGACGGAAGTCGGCGGTCTTAATAGCGGCAGTAGGGCCGGCCATCAACTTGATATTCGCCGTTGTTTTCGGCCTGGGTTTATGGGTTTTGATTTCGGCGTCGGGCTTCGCAACTCGCCCGGGCGACTTCGTTTACGAGTTCGCCGTGGCTGCATCCGATAGCCCGGCCCTCAAATACGGCTTTATGCTGCTGTTCGCCGGAGCTTTCGCCAACGCGGTTATGGCGATACTCAACCTGCTACCGATTCCGCCGTTCGACTTCGGCGGGATATTGCGGGCGTTTCTATCCGAAAGCAACCGGATATCGCTGGACGTTTTAACCCGCTATGCCGGGTACGTTTTTATTGCGCTGGTGTTTCTAGACCGCCTGACGGACGCGAAAGTGTTATACTATGCTCTGTACACGCCGGCGTCTTACTTCCTGGCGCTGTTGACGTGGACGAGCGCCTTCGAGCTTTTCGAGCTGTTTTGCGGTCTTGAATTCGCTGCCCTTGTCCATCGA
>CBDUXC010000213.1:0-4497 GCA_965371065.1 uncultured bacterium | reverse complement strand
GTGAAGGGCAGCCCGGACCACGTCGGCGGACGCGGTGTCCGCGCCGCAGACGACGCCGTCCACCTCACCCCGGCGGAGCATCATCGCGCCGTAGTAGACGGGCCGCGCGACGAGGGCCTCGGCGTCATCCCGGCTAAGCCCCTTCTCCTTGCGCAATTCGTAGTACTCGTCGGCGCCGGCGGCGAACCCCCCGTGGTCCCGCGGTACGAAGAACGTGAACCGCTCCAGGTCCGCGCCGGCTTTCTCCGCGGCCGCTTCGGCGTCGGCCCGGCTTTCGGCTAACACGGTTACTTCGGTCGCGTATCCCGCGTCGAGGGCACGGGCGCCGGCCTCAACGATGCGCTCGTCGTGGCCCTCGGCCAGGCAGAGCCGTATCGGGTTCGCCCGCGCCTTCTCGCGTATCCGGTCGAGCAGGTCCATTTTTTATACCTTCGACCCGAGGGTGGCGGCGCATTTAATGCGCCGTCGGCGAGTGGAGGGTCATTAACCCCCTATGGGGGTCGCCGCTACCCTCAGTGTAAACAAAACCGGCCCGCAAAAATAGCAGACCGGTAAGGGATAGTCAACGGGGATTTGGATTTCGCCGACCCCATTAACGTTCGCCCCTCGCGTTGCGCCGGGACGCGGATTTTAAGCTTGCGCGGCTACTCCGATTAAGTTATATAACGTATCTCAGGGAACGGGTGCTCCAAGTCAAATAACGTCGAGGCGGTCGGTTATGTGCGAGTTCTGTACCAAACACGGCGAAGGCAAGAAGTGGTACCTGGCTATGAAGAACTACTCCGAGGCGCTCCTGCACGAGGAACTCACCGGCGAGGTGAAAAAGCACGCCGGCGCGTCGACCCGCTTAGAGTGGAACTATAACTTCTACAAGAGTTTCGCGACGGCGGCCCCTGAAGCGGAACCGACCAAGGGAGAGGACGAAGTGCAGGAAGCCGACGCACCCGAGCTCGACGAAGCCGAAGCCCTCGAGATTCGGAAAGCGGTACACTTCGGCCAGGTCCTCCCCGTCGAGGACGTGGAGCGCATCATAGACATGGTCGACTCGATAACCCGGCTGCCGTGCGGGTGCCGATACATAACGACCGGGAAGACGGACAAGCGGTACTGTTTCGGCGTCGGCATCGACCGGACGGGGCTACTGGGCGAGTTCCCCGACGCGTCGTTGTCCTTGGAGTTGCTGGGGAAGGACGAGACCAAGAACATCCTGCGCGATTTCGACCGCGAGGGGTTGATACACACCATCTGGACCGGCATAACGCCCTTCGTAATCGGCTTCTGCAACTGCGACCACGACTGCCTGGCTTACAGGTACGCCATCGAGGAGGACGGCGCGCCTACTTTCTTTAGGGGCGAATACATCTGCCGGGTGGACTGGGACCTGTGCAACGGCTGCAAGGCCTGCATGGCCCAGTGCCAGTTCGGCGCGATATTCTACTCGTCGAGCCTCTCGAGGGTTTACATCAACCCGGCGAAGTGCTACGGCTGCGGCGTCTGCCGGCCGGCCTGCCCCACCGACGCCGTCGAGCTGATACCCCGGGAAGAGGACCCCGCTGCGGCGGACCTGTGGCTGAAGGGCGCGTACGGGTAATTTCGATAAGGCGGCGATTCACGACCGCCGCCGCGCAGATTAAACAAACATACCGCCTGCGAGAGCAGGCGGTTTTTGGTAGGGGGGGGACGTAGGAGTATAGCGTAGTCTACTGGGCTGTTATATGTAACCTTACCAAATCTAACTTTCTAACCACATCATTATTTATTCCGAGTGGGTATTTAACATATTCCTTTTCTAATGTATCGATAATATACAACGTGTAAGAACCAGACGATACGGACCTAGCTAAACCGGCTACGAAGTTACCGTTACGGTCCGTACAAGCATCTACGAAAGCGATATCTGTCTTAAAAATCTCTTCTACAACGTTAGAACCTTCCGTATAAGACCTATAACTAGTATAACCACCTAATGTTCGTAGTATTTTTAGTTCTCCGCTATCAGTATAAGTTAGAGCTCTCAAACCTGGGTAAAGGTACTCGCAAGTATGGACGTATTCCCAACCTGCAAAAGGGTCGTTAATATCGAAAGCGCAAAGGAAATCGGCACGAGTTTCAAGTCGGCCCCAGTAACCGACGACGTCTTCAACCCGGCACGCTAATACCTCGTCACGGGTTATCGTAATAACGTATAACCCTTCGCCCTCACCTACGCCGTTTAACTCTTTATGACTCAAGTTAATCAAGTTAAGTAGGTAGACTTTCGTCGTCGGTTTATTATATAATCCGTCACCTTTGTTTCTAAAATATATATCACTATAAGAAGTAAATAGACCCCAATTCCCGTCTGGCGATATGGCGAAATTATAGTAAGTATTCAAACATGGGATAGAAGCTACTTCCGTTTTAACCCACTTACTACCGCGTTTTTCCAAAATTGTAATATCTGCGTTATCTATACTACCCCATTCTTCGTAAAGGATTTTATCACCTTTTTCGGATATTCCGAAACGTGTATCGTCTAATTCGATTACGCTAACGCCCGGATTTCTATACGCGTTTAAACTCATTCGTAACGGTTGTTTTATGATTATATTAAACCCGTTATCATTACCCGTCTCGTAAGAATAAGTTAATAGGACTTCTTCGCAATCGGAGGATTCTATATAACCCGGTATGTCTGTTTCGTTTAGAGGACACTTCGCGCACCCTAACATTGATAGAATTGCCCAGGTTAAAATAACTAATAGCAAACGCATACCCTAATCCCTACAACACCCTCTCCATCAGCATCGGGTCCGGTTTGGGCAGGACCGCGGCCTTATACCGCCTGCTTCAGCAGGCGGTTCTTAATGGGCGAAGCATAGAACCCCGGCTTCAGCCGGGGAGACGAACGAAATCCTACCTATAAACCGATTTTATATATCCCATACTCGCCGGAGCGATGGTGGATGTGTCCGTGTACTGCATAACTAGTGTAGGACGGTACGTTTCGGTGTATTCACCGGCGGCTATAAGTACAAAACCCCCGCTAGTTTCGTCGGCGATCTTTATTCTGAACCCGTAGTGCGCATACTCCTCTTCCACCCACGCATTAACGATTTCGGTTACGTTAATGATCCAGAATTCTTCGCCGTATTCAAACGTACCGGGGATTATTACGTCTTCCATAACGCCGGGTTTGTTATTCCACGTTATAGTTGATTCGTCGAAAGCGTACTTACAGGGTTGGATTACTACGTCGAGCGGCGATCCAAATAAAGAACCATGTAAATACAAATAGGCTGAACCTACGTCATAAGGTCCGCCTATGTAATCATCCAGTTCTATGAATTGTAGATAACCGCGTTCAATATTATCGTCGGTCGGGCCCGCGTAAATTCTCAATTGTGCTTCGTCACCGTAGTTCTCGTCAGGCGTTCCGTTAAATACGTACGAATCGTTTTCGTCGCCGTCACCAGGCTGGAAAATTACGGTATCTGCTTCCGTGATGACGGCTAATAAGGTTACGGCGAAAAAAATAAACGTACATTCCTTAATCATCTCTTCGTTATATTACCTCCTCCACGTATTATTATACACTTTTTAGTAACCGAATACAATTATAGAATTATCACAACACCCTCTCCATCAGCATCGGGTCCGGTTTGGGCAGGACCGCCGTACCGACCAGAAGCCCCTTGGCCCTCGTTATGTCGGCGCCGGCGCCCACGGCCGTCGTCACGGCCGCCGTGTCGCCCACCCTCCGACGTGGCTCCTTCAGACGATAATCAATAATCTACCCTAGGTAGTACACTTACGGGCTTTTTGCTTTGACCTGCATTGGTTACAAAGTTCGCCCGTTGTGGGTTTCGAAGGCCTTTTGACGTATTTCGACTTAGGCCAATTCGAACAGTTCTTGCACCAATGCCATACGTCGCTACTTTTTCTACGCCTATAAGTCCGCATAAACTTTCACCCCCTCTTAATAAATATAGGATTTACTGATGTTAATTTAAGCGTATTATACGAAAGTGCCCTTGAACGGTCAAGCAAAAGATACGTACGATTTAGAATAAAACCCACAAAAATAGGTAGCCTATATAAGCTACCTCTTAACCGTATACCGACAAAAAAGGGCTCAAAAATACGTTAATCTTGATAATCCTACCCTACAACACCCTCTCCATCAACATCGGGTCCGGTTTCGGCAGGACGGCCGTGCCGACGAGGAGCCCCTTGGCCCTGGCGATGTCGGCGCCGGCGCCCACGGCCGTCGTAACGGCGGCCGTGTCGCCCACCATCGTAACGAAGCCCTTGCCGCCTATCCCGGTCCCCAGACGTATCTCCAGGAGCGTCACCGGCGCGGACTTGACGGCCGCGTCGCCCGCCTCGATGGCCGACGCCAGCGAGAAGGTCTCGACCACGCCCAGGGCCCCCTCGGGCGGCGGGGTCGTGGCGCCGGCCGCCGCCTCGACGACCTGCTCGTGGACGTTGGGTATTACGAAATGGTCGACCCAGGCC
>CBDUXC010000212.1:0-4508 GCA_965371065.1 uncultured bacterium | reverse complement strand
GACCCGCTCGCCTATGCCCAGAATATCGGCGGCCGTGGAAGTCATACCGGCGATCGCACCGGCCTCGCTCATACCGTCGCGGCGGGCCAACGCCGCCACTACCGGCAGCGTATCTATCGGCATAAACGGGTGGTCCGTCGCCAGCGCGACCTTACAACCGGTTTTCTCAAGTATCCCGGGAAGCTCGTAGTTCTTATCCTTGAGCTCCTGTTTAAAACGTCCGACCACGTTCGGGCCGACCACGCAGGGGACATCGTTTTCGGCCAGGTAATCGGCGATCAAGTGCCCGGACGTACAATGGTCCGAGACAATCGCGACGCCGAATTCCTTCGCGAGCCGCACGGACGTAGCGATGTCGTCGGCCCGGTGAGCGTGGGCTCTCAACGGGTACTCGCCTTCGACACACCCGAGTATCGCTTCCATCCTTATGTCCCGCTCCGGGCGTTTCTCGGGTTCACGTTTCATCTTCTCGTCGTAGTCAAGCGCGTTGGTAAAAGCTTCCCGGAAGACCGACGCGACGCCCATCCTCGTTTTGGGCGATCGCTTCTCGCCGTGGGTAACCTTCGGGTTCTCGCCAAAGGCGACCTTTAACCCGCAAGGCTCGCGAACGAGCATATCGTCCACGACGGTCCCGGTTGCCTTAACGACGGCGCCGAGACCGCCGATAACGTTAGCGCTGCCCGGCAGGACGCAGACTGTCGTCACTCCGCCGGTCCGGGCGTCCTCAAAGCCCTTGTCGAACGGGTCAACGCCGTCAATAGCCCGGGCGTGGGGCGTTACGGCCTCGGTGGCTTCGTTGGCGTCGAAGCCTATAGTCCCGGTTCCCTCGCCGAAATTACCGACGTGGCTATGAGCGTCGATTAGCCCCGGCGTCGCGTACTTGCCGCGACCGTTGATTATCTCAGCGCTTTCGGGCGGTTCTATTCCTACACCGGCGTCCTCGATTTTTCCGTCGGAGAATATTATCGTTCCGTTCTTAGCGAACTCGCCGGCGTCGGTCCACAGCCGGACGTTAGTAATCGCTATAATATCTTTCGCCAAAGTCCTTCCTCTCTAAATCGTTGCAAGCGCAAAAGTTATATCGCTTAACTACCGGAGTTTACCAAATCCGTTCTTTCCGCGCAACACAGAAACCGTTTTTCTCCTATCTTTTAAAGGCTTTCGCGGTTGCGCGGGTCGAAATTATATGGTTAAATAACGACCTGAGGAGCAAGAGATGTCGGACTGTATATTCTGTAAGATAGCTTCGGGCGAAACGCCGGCCAACGTCCTGTACGAAGACGACGCGGTAGTTGCGTTCGCGGACATTAATCCGCAGTCGCCGGAGCATATCCTAGTAATACCGCGTAAACACGTAGAAAACGCCGCCGCTCTGAGCCCTGAGGACGCGGACCTCGTCGGCCGTATGGTCGCGGCAGCGAACAAGCTGGCTGAAGACCGCGGGGTCGCGGCCGACGGTTACCGTCTGGTATTCAATATCGGGCGCCACGGCGGCCAGGCCGTCGACCACCTACATTTACACCTTCTCGGCGGGCGCCAGCTCGGGTGGCCGCCGGGTTAAAATACGTACGGTCGTCAACTGACGTAGACATAAAAAATCCGCGGCTAACTCTTGAAAGACGGGCTAGCATCCGGAAATGAGATTCGCGTTCGTATTTATAACGATAGTAAGTAACTCGGTCCCGTCGTTCGGCGGCGCGGGAGACGTAATAAACTCCTTCACGTTAACGGGCGTGGCCGAATACGGCCCCCGAGGCCTCGCGTACGACGTAGTCTCGGACGTCTATTACGTCACGACCCCTATACGCGAAAACAACGTCCGCGTTATCAAGTTCACGTACGACGGTTCGACACCCATCGTAATCTCTACTTTTACCTGCGCGAGTGAGCTCTATTGGCCGATGGACGCGGCGTGGGAAGTTAATTTGGCCGTAGCGGAAGATATAACGGACGAATCGAAGGCCCGGGTCCTATTCATCCAGGACGGTACGGGCGATATCGTAACTTTGTTCGACGGGCCGTACCCCGCCGGAACAACGCTCAACGGCTTGACGTGGACCGGCTCGAGCTTCTTCGCCGCAAGCTTCTACTCGACGACGGTCTATGAACTCACGAACACCGGCTCGGTCGTAAATACGTTCAATTTGCCGATCGACGGCGTAAAAGGCTTGGCCTGGGGCGCCGGCTATCTCTGGGCCGTAGTCGCCGACCCGTACGGAGGACATTACGACGATTATCTGGTCTATAAATTAACCACTACCGGGACCGTCGTCGGCAGCTACCCGTATGAGCTGGACGAAACGGTTATGTACGTCGGCGGCGCTTGCTGGGGCCGCGACGACCAGGAAAGTTTACTCATCTCCACATACAACGGCGATAAGTACATCTACGAAGTTGGTTTCGCCGAAGACGCGGCCGTCTCGCCAACCTCACTCGGCCGAATCAAAGCGATTTATAAGTAAACGATATTATCAGTACGATAGACGGTCGTTGCGTTGAGCAACGACCGTCTGTTTGCTTCCGCGCCGTCCACCTGCTATAAATACTCCGTGAAGGTTTTTTTGGCTATTACGCTGGCTTTCTACGCGGCGTTCGCACAGACGGGTTCGGACCAAGACGAACCTATCGAGCTGCGGCCGATGCCGCCGCGGCCGTTGCCGTTCTTCAACATCGGCGGTGGAATCGGTATAATCGGCGCTTTCAGCGGAAACATGGCCGGGAAGTTCCGTTCCGAACATACGGAAGACGTCTTTAATGACCGCATCCGAAGCTTCTACGGCGGCGTAGTTATTCCCGCCTACGTGAAGGTATGGGACTTCCGCTTGGAAAGCGAGTACGATATCGTTTACTTCGACGACGACTTCCCCGGGCTCGCCGCGAGAGACGAACGCGTCTTGCTGTCCGAATGCAGGTTGAGGTCCGAGTCCCTTAGATTATACTACGCGTACAGGCGCCCGACGCTGGCCAAGATGGCCGTCTGGCCTTGCTTCTCGGCACGTTACTTCGATTACGAAGCCGTTTTCGTCGCCGAAAAAAAGGATACTGGGCTTCCAGTACCATACTTTTATGTTGACGAACAGTACTGGGCGTTCGGCGGCGGCGCCGATTGGGCGTATATCTTTTCAACCGACGACTGGAACCCACAGCTCGATTACGTGTACATAGGCGCGGACGTCGTAAGCGCCGGCGACCGCGGGTTAATCACTACCTACCACGCCGGAATCGCCGCGTTCCCGCGGAAGTACGTCGGCGGACAGCTCTTCGGCCGCGCGACCCGGGGCGCCGCCGTCTCTTACTACACCTTCGGTTTTATACTGCACGCCAGTTTGTTGCCATATTAGCCGCACAATTACCCTCCTCCGGATATAAAACGAATCGAATACGTGAATCCAACCACGTCCATTTGTGCGCCATTTATCTTGGGTGCCGGGTCGGCCTTTACGACGAACAACTCCGGTGTCTATCCGATAGCGCGCTCCTCCACGATATAGGTAAAACATGCGTCCCCGATTCCATCCTCCGTAAAAAAACCCTCGCGATTATCGAAAAAAGCGGCGGCATCCAGTTCGATCCGGCGATTACGCGGACGTTCCTGCAAGTTGCCGGCAACACAGTAAACGACGTTAAAAAAGCCGCATAAGTTAATCCATCTCTTTTTACTTGACATCTCATCCGATATATCGTATTTAGGATATGCGTTGTTTAGGCTAATTTAATGAAAATGAGTTAAAAGCGCGAAGTTTGCAGAGAGCGAGATAAAATGAAAGAAGCGTACGGACCGTACGAAATAGCGGAACTGTTGGACGTCGCGCCATCCTCTATAGGTTTGTGGATAGAGAAAGGGTTCCTTGAAGCTTTCAAAACGCCGGGCGGGCACCGTAGAATAAACCGGGACGAACTGGTACGCTTTTTAAAACGGCATAACATCCCCGTCCCGGACGAATTCAAAGGCGACCTCGTTAGAATACTTATTATTGAAGACGAGGTCGAAGTAGCGGAAATGATAAAGCGGGTACTGTCAGATTACGAGAACGTAGAAGTCTACGTGGTCAACGACGGCATAGCCGCGCTGTTGGAAATCGGTAGGAAGCCGCCGGACCTGGTAATACTGGACATAATAATCCCTGGAATAGACGGCTTCGAGGTTTGCAAGCGCATTAATCGTGATAAATTACTGGACGTAAAAACTCTCGCAATATCGGGCAAAATTGAAGAGGACGACGTGTCCAAGTTGCTCGAATCGGGCGCCAAACGCTTCCTCCGGAAACCGTTTAGTGTAGAGGACTTAAAGCGTACGGGACACGACTTACTCGTTGAGGTCAGGGAAAGTTTCGTCGTGTTACCTTAACGGCGGTAAGAAACAGTAACTCTACAGGCTTAAAAAACCCGTTCCTTTCGCTATCGTGAACTTCGGCTCTCCCCGCTTGCGGAAACGCGTTAAACGTACCGCGCCGCTTGAGGGAGGGTTACCTTTTTCAATTGAACCCCCGATATTCTAGCCTCGTTGT
>CBDUXC010000211.1:0-4515 GCA_965371065.1 uncultured bacterium | reverse complement strand
ACGCTCGCCCGGCTTCGTCGAGACGCCCTTCGGAACGGCCCACGATTTGAGCACGCCGTCAAGCTCCAGACGGAAGTCGAAATGATGGGGTTTCATTTCGTGTTCCTGGACGACGAAGCGGGCGGTTACCTTCTCGGCGTTATTATCAACCATGGCTGGATTCCGTTAATATTATAATACGAATCCGTCTCCATTTTAACCATAAACGGTCATCGTTCTCTACCGCCCGCGTAACGCCGGCCGCCTTCGTTTACCCCGGCGTAAGGGTCCCGGCGACTCCCGGAGCCTTCGCCCCGGCCCTCTCCGTAAGCCGCGCGCCGGAGCGTTTCGTCGCTTACGTAGCCCCGGCGCCCGACGAAGGTTACCGCGCCCGGCCCTTCGACGGGACAGACGTACGCGCAGATGCCGCAGCCTATACATAATTCCTCGATTACCCGCGGCTTCAGCACCCCGGTCCGCCTACACTTATGAAGCTCTATCGCTTTGAGCGTCGTCGGGCAGTGCTCCTCGCATACGATGCAGTCCTCGTCCTCCGCGAACGGCAAGCAGAGGTCCTCGTCGATTACAGCGAGTCCTATAACCGTGCGTATCTTGGTCGCTTCGTCCAGCCGTTCGATAGCCCCCGACGGGCAGACCTCGGTACACAAGATACAGAAGTATTCGCAGTAGCCCTTGCGCATATCGAACCGGGGCGTCCACAGGCCGTACAGCCCGGACTCGAAATACGCCGGTACGAGACCGCCGGTCAGGCAGACGCGCATACACTGGCCGCAGCGGACGCACCGGTCCAGGAACTCGGCCTCGGGGACCGACCCCGGCGGCCGGATAACCGCTTCGTTCACATCTACGTCTTTCAACGCGAACGCCGACGTACCTCCTAAGACGACGCCGGTACCCGCCGCCGCCAGGAAACCCCGGCGCCCCATCGCCGGCGCCCAATCGGTAGGGTTATCCTCGGGCCGCTTCCGGCCGAACCCGAAGCCGACGGACCGTATCTTACAGATGTCCAGGCAGTCCATGCACAGGGTACACTCGGCGATGGCCGTGCCGGCGCCGCCGTCGGTCATCGCGCCCATCCGGCACGCTTCCTCGCACATATCGCACCGGACACAGGAGTCGTCCACGCGCCGCCCGAAGGGCGTTACCCACCCGACAACGCTCAATAACGCGCCGGTCGGGCAAATATATCGGCAGTAGAACCGCCTTTTTATAAGCCCCAAACCGAGGATTGCTACGAAAAATATGGTGAAACCCAAGCTCGCCGTAACTTCGGGCGCGCCGTAGGGCAGGAGGGTTTTGCGCAGCGCCGCGACGGTCTCGGGCGCTTTGTCGGCCTGATACAGCACTCGAGTAGCGGCGTCGAAACCGACCAGAAGGTATGAATATAGACCGACGCCGACCGACCTGGAAAAGACCGACAGCGGGTCGAAGAACCCTGCGGCCGACAACCCGAACGCGGCGACGATTAATATGACTATAAGAAGGGCGTAGCGCCAGTACCTATAGCGCGGCCGCGGCGCCTCTTTTTTTTGCCCCGGTATTAACCAATCTACGAAGTCTATTGCCGCGCCCAGAGGACAGACCCAGCCGCAAAAGGCTCGACCGAAGAGCAGGGTCAACCCGAGAACGATAAGCGCCGGCCAGAACGACGCGTCGACGGCCCGGGCCGCAAGCATCACAGCCGCCGCAAGGAGGGGCGAAAAGCGAGGAATTATATCGTAAGGAAGCCCGCCGGCCAGCGGATAGGTGGTCCTAACGACTACTAATAAGACCGCAACTACCGAGACGGTCTGGACCGCCCGCCGGGCCCAACGCCATAGCTTACCGCGGAGCACTTATACAATCTCCACGGTTTTAATATCGTCCAGGTTCGCGACGCCCAGGCCCCGCTCGGCTGCTTCCTTGACGTAGCCGATTTCGGTGGGTTTGTAACCGAACAGGGTCGCCGCGTACGCGTCGGCGGCCACGAAGTCGGTGGAAACGATTAATTTATCGAGCTTCTTGACGGCTTTCAGGCTTCCGCCGGTAGGCCCGCCGGTTGTAAGTATCTTCGTTGCGTCGATAACGGTAACATTGGGCCGGAACTTCGCCGCGAAGTCCGTAAGGTAGTTGGTCAGGTCCTTATGCCACGTGCCCCGGTCCCCGCCGGCGACGCCCATAAGGTTCTTCATACCCAGGGTCAGTTTCGACAGGCTGTGGTGCTTCGCTACCGGGACGTTTATCAACACGTCGGCCCGCAGGAAGTCGCCGTACACGTCCCACTTCTTGAGCACTTCGCCGTCGGGAAACTCGACCTCTTTGAATAAGCCCCAGTCAACAAAGTCCACCTGAGCGCCGGCGTCCTCGGCGGCGGCCGCGATACCGCTGTTCTTATAACACCGCCGGTCGTCGTCGCACGTTACGTCGAAGACCTGGACCTTGCCGGCGCCAGCGTCGAAGCACAGAGTTATCGCCGCCGCGACAACTTCCGGGTTCGTATTGGCGGCGTACTCGGGCTTGCGGTCCCAGCCGATGTTCGGTTTAACTAGCACGCGGTCGCCGGGGCTGATAATGTTGTCCAGGCCGCCCAGTTCGTCGGACGCTTTCTTCAGCAGGGCGAGGTAGTCGGTACCTTCGCATACCGCGACGGTCGCGGTCCGGCCGGCCGCGCCGGCCCGGATCGCGAACAGGCCGTCCAACGGCAACAGGCTGGCGCCCGCCGCGGCGCCGCAAGCGACGCCCACGTCTCTAATGAACTCACGTCTCGTTCTTTTCATAACGCCCCCGTTATAGGAAGTTTATAGTCGCGCCGGAGATTTCTACGACCGGCCCGGTCGCCTGCTCAAGAATCGCCCGCGCGTACTTTTCGTCTTCGTACTCAAAAACCTCCACGACGAAGTTACCGTTTAAACATATCAGAATCGGTCGAGTATTTGCAAATCTTTTATAGACTTTAACCCCGCCGCCGTGAAGCGAACCGGCCGGTTCCGCGCCTGTCTCTTCTAAAACGCGCTTGAACCGTTTTCCCGCGTCCTCTTCCGGGTCCCACTCGACGACCATTAAGAGGGCGTCTCCTTCGCCGTAGCTGCCGAGGACGAACGCGTCTCCTTCTTCAGCGTACGACTCGATGTACGGTTCCAGGTCCGGGCGTAGAGAAACCAGAACGGTCGGATTTTTGCCGAACTTGACCGAGCTCGCGTCCAGGTCCGCGCCCGGCAACAGGTTGACCAGGTCCGGGACGTTACCGGCTTTCGGCAGCCGGACGGCGAGCCCCACCGCCAGCTCGTCCAGGGCCGCGCCAGCGCCGAAGAAGTCGCGTTCTGTCTCGACGCGAACGTAGTACTTGTCGGTCGCGAAGGCGATGTAGGTCGGCCCCCGTTCGGCCCCGTCGCCGCCGTCCCAGGTTTCGGCGCCTCCGGGCCGCAGGTACGTAAAGAGACCGTACGCGGCGTCGGCTTCGCCCGTATCGGCGACCGTTGCTGCTATATCTCTGCTCGCATTGGACTTATGAGCGTACGTTACGCGGACGACCTCGGCGCAGCCGTACGAGGTATACGCGTCCCCGTCCGCTTCAACTAACCGCGCCACGTCGTCGCCCTCGGCGTACTCGAAGTCGGCAGCTCGCTTCCATTCGCCCAGAGCCACGTCTTTCGGGAAGTACGCGCCGTACCGCGACCATACTTCGCGGGCTTCGTCCGGCGAAAGGCCGGACGAGCCGGGAGCGCGGGGTTGGTGGCAGGCGACGCAAAAAAGAAACGCGGCCAAAACGACCGCGTTGGCTACCTTTAAGCCGCGAAGCGTATATACTCGCTTACCGCTCATTGTTGAAAAGTAATCCCTACTACACCGCCGTCACGGCCATATAGTATCCCCAGAGCTCGCCGATTCCGTGGCCCGTTGACAGCCGTGTGAAGAGCATTACCGGCGGCATTACGATTATCCGGAACAGTATATTAAATATCGGTATCCCCAGGATGAAATCAGCGGCGAAGATTATAAGTATCCCCACGCCAATATAGCGCCCGGCCCGCGCAATCCACGCGCCGAAGCGGCGCCGCGGCCCCTCGGGCAGCATCGCCCAGAGTATGTTCGAGCCGTCCAGCGGCGGGACCGGTATCAGGTTGAAGACGCCCAGGGCGAAGCTGATGAACATCGCGTTGAACAAGAGCGCGTACGTGAGCTTATACCAGGTAGGCCAGGCTTCGACGAAGGGCGCCGGCGCGGCCCACAGTAAAAACGCCAAAATTCCCCCCATGATCGCGCCGTTTACGAAGTTGGAGACCGGCCCGGCGGCGGACGTAAGGAATATGTCCCGGACCGGGTTCTTGAAGTTCCGCGGGTCAATCGGTACCGGTTTAGCCCAACCGATCCGGGCGACGAAGAGCATCAACGTGCCGATAGGGTCCAGGTGCCGCAAGGGGTTGAGCGACAAGCGCCCCGCGCGTTTGGCTGTCGCGTCGCCCAGCGCGTACGCGGCCAACCCGTGGCTCGTCTCGTGTTTCGTCAACGCCCAGAGAATGCCCGGGGCAAGGAGTA
>CBDUXC010000210.1:0-4520 GCA_965371065.1 uncultured bacterium | reverse complement strand
GAAAAATCAGTCACGTTTACCCGTACGTCGAAGGCTCGAGCCGGACCGTCAAGGCGCGTTTCGAGTTCCCCAACCCGGACGGGACCCTCCTGCCGATGATGTACGTAAACGTGAACGTCGAAATAGACCTGGGCGAAAAGCTCGTCATCCCGGAAGAGGCGGTACTCAACACAGGCGGCCGCAAGATAGTATTCGTCGCGCTGGGAGACGGCCATATGGAGCCCAGGGAGATAATGGTCCTCACCGAAGCCGACGGATACGCCGTCGTGCACCACGGGTTGGAAGCGGGAGAGACCGTCGTAACGTCCGGCAACTTCTTAATCGACTCGGAGAGCCAGCTCAAAGCGGCCCTCGCCGGTATGGGCGCCGGTAAAGACTCGGGTAAAGCCGGGGACGACCCACCCGCCGACGACTCGGCCCACGTTCACTAGGAAATAATAAAATGCTGGGAAAAATAATAGAACTGAGCGCCAGGTCAAAATTTCTGGTCGTCCTCTTCGTCGGGTTCGCGACGGCGTGGGGACTGTGGGCTATGTTCAACGTCCCGCTGGACGCGATACCCGACCTGTCCGACGTGCAGGTTATCATCTTCACCGAATGGATGGGCCGCAGCCCGGACCTGGTCGAGGACCAGATAACGTACCCGATAGTTACATCGATGCTGGGCGCGCCGAAGACGAAGGTCGTCCGCGGCTACAGCTTCTTCGGCCTGTCGTTCGTTTCGGTCATCTTCGAGGACGGTACCGATATGTACTGGGCCCGCAGCCGCGTCCTCGAGTACCTTTCGGAGCTGCAGAACGAGCTTCCGCCGGGGGCGAAGATGTCGCTGGGGCCGGACGCGACGGGCGTAGGCTGGGTATATGAATACGCGTTAGCCGACTATTCCGGCAACAACGACCTCGCGGACCTGCGCACGTTCCAGGACTTCTACCTGAAATACTGGCTGGAGTCGGTCCCGGGCGTGTCAGAGGTTGCGTCAATCGGCGGTTTCGAGAAGACCTACCAGGTCCAGATAGACCCCAACCGGCTCGCCTACTACAACATCCCCCTTACCAAATTGATTAAGGCGATCCGCAGCTCCAACAACGACGTCGGCGGGCGAGTTATCGAGATGAGCGGCCGGGAGTACATGGTCCGCGGCCGCGGGTACATCCAGAGCCCCGAGGACCTCGAAAAAGTAGTCCTTAAAGCCGACGTCCACGGCACGCCGGTCCTCCTCCGCGACGTGGCGACCGTATCGTTCGGGCCGAATATGCGCCGCGGCATCGCCGAGCTGAACGGCGAGGGCGAAGTAGTCGGCGGGATCGTCGTTATGCGCTACGGCGAGAACGCGCTACGGGTTATTAATCGGGTAAAAGAAAAAATAGAGGAGATAAAACCGTCGCTCCCGAAAGGCGCTGAACTTATCACTACCTACGACCGTTCGGACCTCATCCGCAACGCCATCAGAACCCTCATAGAGAAATTAATGGAGGAACTGTTAATCGTCAGCCTCGTCTGTTTGCTTTTTCTCTTCCACTTTCGCAGCTCGCTGGTTGCTATCATAACACTGCCGATCGCGATAATCATCTCGTTCGTCCCTATGTACTTTATAGGGTTAACCTCCAACGTGATGTCGCTGGGCGGTATCGCGATCGCGATTGGCGTGATGATCGACGCGTCGCTAGTGATGGTGGAGAACGCCCATAAAAAGCTGGAGCTGTATCCGGACCGCGACCGGACCCAGGTAATAATCGAGGCGGCAAAGGAGATGGGAAGACCGCTGTTCTTCAGTCTTCTTATCGTCGCCGTATCGTTTCTACCGATATTTGCGCTGGAAGCGCAGGAGGGGCGACTGTTCAAGCCCCTGGCCTTCACCAAGACGTTCGCGATGATTTTCGCGTCGTTTCTATCGGTTACGCTGGTGCCGGTCCTGATGGTCTGGCTCATCCGGGGGCGTATCAGACCGGAGCGTAAGAACCCGGTGAGCCGCGCATTAATATGGGCGTACGAACCGCTTGTCGAACAAGCCCTCAAATACAAAAAAGTCGTTATCGTAGTAGCTTTTATAGTGGTACTTTTGACGGTCCCGATATGGACTAAGATCGGTAGCGAATTTATGCCGCCGCTGAACGAAGGCTCGATATTATATATGCCGACGACCCTCCCGGGGATTTCGATGACCGAGGCCGGCAAGTTGCTCCAGACACAGGACAAGCTCTTCAAAACCTACCCGGAGGTGGATACGGTCTTCGGCAAGATAGGTAGGGCCGAGACGGCCACTGACCCGGCGCCTATGGCGATGGTAGAAACGACGGTCACCCTAAAGCCGGAGAGCGAGTGGCGCCCCGGTATGACCTGGGACAAGCTCATCGAGGAGATGAACGACGACTTCCAGTTCCCCGGGACGACGAACGCGTGGACGATGCCGATTAAAACCCGGATAGATATGCTTACGACTGGTATTAAAACTCCCGTCGGTATCAAGATATTCGGGCCGGACCTGGACGAAATAGCGCGAATCGGCGAGAAACTTGAAGCGGTACTCCCCGAGGTAAGGGGAACGCGAAGCGTTTACGCCGAGCGCGTTACCGGCGGACATTATATTGACTTCACGCCCGACCGGGACGCGATCGCCCGGTACGGGCTGACCGTCGAAGAGGTGGAGACGTACATCGAGACCGCCGTCGGCGGGATGAACATAGACCAGACGATCGAAGGCCGGGAGCGGTTCTGGATAAACGTACGCTACTTCCGGGACTATCGCAGTGACCTGGACTCGCTCCAACGGGTCCTGGTCCCGACGCCGACGGGCGCCCAGGTGCCGCTCGGGCAGCTCGGCACCCTGGAGGTCGTAACCGGCCCGGCGGTCATCAAGGACGAGGACGGTTCCCTCTCGGGATGGGTCTATGTTGATATCGAGGACCGGGACCTGGGCGGCTACGTGGAAGACGCCAAGCGTATCGTTGACGAAAGAATAACCCCCAACCTGAAACCGGGGTACTACCTCAAATGGGCGGGACAGTACGAGTTTATGGAGAGGGTTCGGAAGAAGCTGATCGTTATCGTACCTCTCACCCTCGTGATAATATTCGTCCTGCTCTACTTCAACTTTCGCAGTGTCGCGAAGACGCTTATCGTGCTGCTCTCAGTTCCCTTCGCGATGGTCGGCGGGATATGGCTGATATTCATCCTCGACTATAATATGTCCATCGCCGTATGGGCCGGGATAATAGCTTTGTCCGGCGTCGCCGCCGAGACGGGCGTGGTGATGATCGTGTACCTAGATGGCGCGTACGAAACGCGTCTGGCGAAAGGCGCGATGCGCACCGTACGGGACCTGCGGGAAGCGGTTATGGAGGGTGCGGTCCAACGATTGCGGCCCAAGATGATGACCGTTATGGCCACAATAATGGGACTTCTGCCGATTATGTGGAGCCACGGCGCCGGCGCCGACGTGATGAAGCGGATCGCGACGCCTATGGTCGGCGGAATGGTTACTTCCACTGTCCTTACCCTGTTGGTCATCCCGGCGATATATATGTTGTGGCGCGGCCGGAAGCTGGAAAAAGAATAAAATCATATCGCCCGTAACTCCACGGCTCGTGTTTCCCGCTTGCGGATAAACACGGGCTTTGATATTATCCGCCGTCTTAGAAAGGGGCCGGGAAAGGCCAAATTAAAAAAACCGTAAAATTGATCATCCTCGTTTCCAAGTACCTGGCGCGGGATAAAATAAGGACCGGTTTAACCGTCGGAAGTATAAGCGTCGCGGCGGCCGTTATCATTTCGGCGTTCGGTTTCGACCTCGGGTATTGGACCCCGGCGGACTGGAACTTGCCCGTTCCAACCAACATCGTTTCGATGTTCGCGATTACCGCCGGCTTAATTTTTTTCGTCGCCGCGGTAGTAGTTATGGTCGTCAAACGAACACGGGACCTGACGGTCTTCCGGGCGTTAGGCGCGAGTCGATCGGACGCATTTATCCTGGTATGGTTGGAAACGGTGACCTTGTGCGGGGCCGGCGGCGCCCTGGGCGGGCTCGCGGCCTACGGCGGGTCGTATATATCAGCGCAATTAATCCGCCGGGCGCTTAACTACACGGCGTCCGGTAACCTCATCGAAATAACCCCCGGCCTTTTGGTTTTTATTTTCGCGGGGGCGGTAGTGCTGGGCATCGCCGCGGCGGCTTTACCGGCCGCGCGGGCGGTCGCAGGAAACCCGGGGCCAAGACTACGCCTACAGAAGTAATATCCGCAAACTCCAGTACATCCAACGGAATTCCGGGACGATAGTACGGAATCCGACATCAGGTCCAGGGTAAAAGCGTTAGATGGACGTCGAAAAAATAATAGAAATACGGCGGCTGACTAAGATTTACGGGCGCGAGCCGAAAACGGTCAAAGCCCTCGACGGCGTCGACCTGACCGTTTCGCCCGGCGAGATGGTCGCGGTCGTCGGTCCGCCCGCGTCCGGTAAAACGACTCTTCTAAATATCGCCGGTTGCCTGGACGCACCAACTTCCGGTTCCGTAACAATAG
>CBDUXC010000209.1:0-4523 GCA_965371065.1 uncultured bacterium | reverse complement strand
TTTTTCCTCTTCATCCACTTCTACGACCCTCATAAACCGTATACGCCTACAGAAGTATACTACCGCCGGTACAAAGAAAAACCCTATTACGGCGAAGTCGCGTTGGTTGACGACGCTGTAGGTGAAATAATCGATTCTCTGGAACGTTACGGGGTAGCCGATAACACGTTGGTAATCCTTACCGCCGACCACGGCGAATCCCTCGGCGACCACGGCGAAATCACCCACGGCTTCTTCGTCTATGAAGCCACCCAACACGTACCATTAATCTTTTATTGCCCCGGTTTAATTCAAGACGGGCGCGACGTAGAAGGAGCGGTAAGTATCGTCGATATCTTCCCAACGGTCTTAAATATGCTCGGAATAAATACGCCGGCCCCCGTACAAGGAGAAAGCCTCGTACCGCTGTTATACGGTAAACCGAAAGTAGACCGGCCGATATACGAAGAAACCCTCTACGGTACCGAAATCTTTGGCTGGGCGCCTTTATACGCCGTCGAAAAAGAGGGATGGAAATACGTCGACGCGCCTAAACCGGAACTTTACGACCTGCGCAAAGATCCTTTGGAGCTGGTCAACCTGGTCGACGAAGAGGTCGAGCGAGCGAACCGTTTGGCCGATGAGTTGGACGGACTTCTCACCCGTTTAAGCGAAAACGCGCTTGCGTCCGTCGAGCCCGCGCCCCTGACCGACAGCGATAAGGAACTCCTTGAAACCCTCGGTTATTTATCGGCGGGCGGCGGCGGCAAAAAAACCGGCAACGTCGACCCGAAAGACCGCATCGAAATGATGCGCCTATACGTCGAGTATCAGGATGCGCTCAACCCGCCGAATAACAACCGCTTGCTAATGATACTTAAGCGGATGGTCGAAATGGAACCGGAGGCGGCGTTCCCGCTCGTAACCCTGGGTATAATCTATAGAACCGCCGGCGATTACGAAAAGGCCGAAACTTACTTGAAAAAAGCCCTGGAGTTTAACCCCGATTACGTCGAAGGTAAAATATACTTGGCGAATACATACATCTCGGCCGGCGAATACGAGATTGCCGAAGCCTTATTGAACGCGGTTTTAACCGACCCGAACGCGACGCCGATCGATCTTGCGAAGGCGTACGTATCGAAGGGGGACGTAATCGCCCGGACGGGCGGCTCCGTCGACGAAGCCGGCGGATACCACAAAGCTGCGATAGAGCTCCATAAGGATTTCCCCAAACCTTATTATAAACTGGCGCTCCTCTACGAAGATTCGCCGGGGGACAAGGGGCAAGCGGAAAGGTACGCGGCCGGTTTCCTGGAACTCGTGCCCCGGGGCGAGGACGCCGCCCGTATGCGAGCGTTACTGGGTCAGGAATCGGTCGAAGAATTGGCGACCAAAGGCGAGCAAGCATACCTTGGCCGGGATTTCGACGAAGCCGCCGAATTCTTTCGCCGGGCGTACGAGCAGGACCCGAGTTATTATGAAATGCGCTACAACTTAGCTTGCTGTCTAGCCCTCGGCGAGCGCCCCGGTGAAGCTGTTAACGAGCTCGAAGCGCTGGTCCGCGACCAACCGGGCGTTTTCGACGAAGCCATAACACGGGACCGGGACCTGGACTCGCTCCGGGACCGTGAAGACTTCAAACGGCTACTCGAATAACTAAGGAGGGACTATGGCGAGGAAACGTGGAATAGGACTGGTGGTCTTCGGTATAATCGCCGTCGTCTACGCGGTCGTGTGGTTCGTCGGCTGGTTGACGGAGGCGCCGCTGGACCAGATGCACGTATCGGTTAAGCTGTGGGACCTCTACTTCGCGGCGCCCTTGCTCTTCCTCGCCGGGCTCTTGATGGTCTTCCGGACGCGCTTCGGCGCGTGGCTGGGGACCGCCGCGTACGCTATCCTCTTCTACGGCAGCAACATGGACTTCGTCGGCGCCTACTTCCACGGCGAGGTCGGCCCGGTCCGCTGGATACCGGCCGTCGTAACCTTCGTCGTGGCGCTGTTCGCGTTATTATATCTGGCGGCGTATCTGGTGAGGAAAGCCAAATGATAACGTTCCCGTAGAATATCTGATATAATAATATTTAGGAACACGATGGAACGATTTTTCAAATTAATAATACTTATAGGATTAACGTCGACGGGAACGTACGGCGACGGATTTCCTTTCGTATGCGAAAAGCTCGAAGTTGAAGCCAGTATATCAGACGAAGAATTAAGCTACGTTCACCGTATTGTTATAGGGAACCCCGGAGGTTACGAATTTTTCGAGTTAGAATACTCGAAATCTATCACGTCCGAATGGAGCGATTTCCGGGATATTGGATTTCTCGTAGACGGAACCCCAAAGGCTTTCGAAGAGTTCGAACGAACCGTTAAATTCCCTATAGATTTTAACGGGCGAGAACGCATAACCGTCGAGTTCGTTTTCGGAAACGCGAAAGCTATAATCGACAGTAATAGACGGAACGACGATAAGATGCGTGACGTCCCGTATTACCACGTCTATTTCCCAGTTACTGAATACGGTAAATTTGAAGGGCCTGTTGAAGAACTCACGGTTAAAATCGACCTTCCAAGCACGAACCTAAATGATATAGAAATTATATCGCCTGAAGAGCTAACTCCTACGAATTCTACTTTAATATGGAACGGGGAAAACGTCGAATTGGAAGAGGAGATAGAATTCTATTATCAAACGGAAGACCAGGCATTGGCCGACGAAATAGCCTGGGAATATTGGGAACAAGTACACGAAGGTTCTCCTTCGAAAGCCGCCAGCGAAGCCGTAGCGTTCGTTGAACGCGCCGGCGGGATTCCTAAAGCGGAGGTAGCTTCGGTATTATTTCACTATTTCATTAAGCTCGGCGATTGGGGGAAAGCGATTTATTACTATAAAATCGTGGACGAGTTCGAGCTTTACCAAAAATACTCATACCGGGAGAAAGCTATCGCTGCGGCTTTTCTTGGGGGATACCGAGATTACGCGGTCGAGTTACTACACGACGCGATTAACTATAGAAAGGGGAAATTAGACGATACGAGTGAATCCATGCTTTCGCTTTTCGGCGGATTTACGGGAGATACGCCGGCGAACCTCGAGTGGTTAATAACCGTAAAAAAGGCGGTCGAGAACGGATACGAAACGGATAGCGAACCGTTCCTAGCGTTAATAAAACCGCTAGTATCAGATGTTCGGACCTATCGACTTAAAAAAACACTACGTTGGTACCCCGGATTTACCGGTTTAGGCGACTTCCGCGATGACATTATATATCCTTATCTTTTGGAAAAATCCCTTCACGAACTCGTAAAATACGAAAAAGACAGAGGTTTCTGGGACGGTTATCCAGAAGGGTTCGACGGAAACGTAGATTATCTACTAAAAAACCACCCGGGTGTATTAGACAAACCACACGTCTTAGAGAACGCAGCTATGGTCTATTTATACTCGAATCGTGCCGAAGAAGCCGCAAGTATATTATTCGATTATTCAACGACCGGGAAGAACCCGTATTTCGCCTCGCTAATATACGACCTCGAAAAACTACCTCTAGTTAACGTCCTCCTTACAAGGGAAATTAGCCGGTCTAAGTATGAAAACTTCGACAACGCCGAAGAAAAGAATTATTACGAACGCGGCGGGTCCGCCGGGTACATGGCCGCTATTATCACGTTGGTCTTCGTCGGGGACGACGAAAAAGCGCGGGAATACGCCGAAGCGACCGCCGAACTCTATCCGGATACGAGGCCCGGCCGCCTCGCGGGCGAATTGGTACGTTATATAGATAGGTTGAACTCGAAATGAAACCGCTGAGTAAATATGCCTTACTAATGGCCCTTTTAATCCCCTTTAACGTGAAAGGTGATGTAGGCCCCAGGACAACAATCCTTGGCGATTTAGGCGTCGATATCGAAGCGGAAAAGCCGACCGAAGGAGTTCCCAGTATTTATTCCGAGATACCGAAAGATGTATCGGACGTACGTTTAGCCCGGGAAGAGTTACGCATCGATATATCCGAAGATTTCAACGCAGACGTAAGGGCGATTTTTGTACTGGAAGGCCCTGCTCGCGACGAACCACTGTCTGTTTATTTTCCATCCGCTAAATGGCCCCAACCCGAGGATGGTTTTTCCGCCGTCGTCAACGGAGAGCCCGTGGATGTTAAAGTAACCCGTGGAACTAGAGAGTATAACAGATCCGCCGGCGAATATACGTGGGCTGTTCCTTTTGATACCGGGTCGGCCGTAATCGAAGTTAACTACTCGGACTTTTACGGAGAATGGGATAACCTAAGCGGCACCTTCATATATTCTCTGGAAACAGGCGCGGCGTGGGCCGGTACCATAGGTAAACTCGATATATATGTCGAATTAAACGGCTTAAAACTCCAAGACGTAACTACGATAACGCCCGACGGTTACGATATTAACGGCGACACTATCGAATGGCACTTTACTAACTACGAACCTTTAGATAATATCGGTATAGGGCACTTCACACGGGGAGGATATTACCTTTGGGCCGCCCATCTAGCCTTTGA
>CBDUXC010000208.1:0-4525 GCA_965371065.1 uncultured bacterium | reverse complement strand
AAAAATCTCTGCATTTTTTTCTAACCTCGGATACGTCTACTTCAACGTGTTATTTAATATAGTAGTGACGAGAGAAAGGGGACCGTTACACTCCGGCTCTGCTACGCGATCCGGTAACTTATGGAGAAAGGAGTATAGGGGTTCGTAATATCCGGGTATAAAAATGAAAAATGGGTAAGTAATAAAAAGACCCGCGTTTAGCGGGTCTTGTTTTTTCAATAAAGGTCTTCGTAACTTATCGGTTAACGACGAGCTTTTTCGCGGCCGACTCGGAACCTGCTACCAGCCGATATACGTATACGCCTGACGGCAGGTAGGTCAGGTCAGCTAGTATTAAGTGCTCGCCCGCGGCTAGGGGCCCTTCGACGACCGTCGCGACTTTCCGGCCCGAGATGTCGTAAACGGCGAGTTCGGCGCTCGAGTCGTCGGCGACGGAGAAGCGGAAAGTTACGGCGCCGGCCGTCGGGTTCGGATTCGTCTGGTACAGGGCGAAAGCGGCTTTGGTTCCGCCGAGGGCGTCGAGGTGGACCGGGCCGTGGGTCGTCGCCGCCCCCGATTCGTCCAACGCTTCCAGATAATAGTCGTACGAAAAGACCGGCGACGCTTCAGTATCTACGTACTTATAAGGTGATTCGCCGGTTATTAACTCGCCGTTGACTAGAGTTTTACCGGAGCCGTCGTCGGGTTCCCGATAGAGGTTGAACCCGGCGGCCGTCGAACCGTCCGATACGTCCCAGGACAGTGTCGCCGACCCCTCGCGCCATTCGGCGGTAAAATATTCCAACTCGACGTTGACGTATCCTCCACCCATGCACCATTCGGCCCAGGCCATCATCGCGTCGGTCATCATATCGCACGTGGGGCCGATCAGCGATTCGTCGGGATAGAAACCGCCCTGATAGTACGAGTTGAGCTCTATACAAATGCCCAGAACGCCGTGTTCGCCGTATGCGTAATCTTCGAAGCAGCCGTTGGAATTGTAGAGCTCCCAGCCGCCTACCGCCTCGTAATAGCGACCCAAGTGTTCGTATATTTTCTCGTTTATAACCTCGGACATCTCGACGAGTAGGTCGTCTTCGTCGCAATAGCCATCCATATAACTCCAGGGCCGTAGAATCAGTTCGCCGTACTGGTGGTAGCTGATCGCTGCCTTGAATTCCTTCTCCTCAAAGAGGTTCATTATTATCTGGTTCTCGGGTTCGGACCCGGCGCTCGGGCCGCGGTAAAGCGGGTTGTTCGCGTCAGGGCTCGAGCCGTCGTCGTCGTAACCCCACATGTACGTATAGTTCCTGTTGAGGTCGACGCCTGTACCGTAGCCGTAGCCCCCGTCCGTAGGTTCGTCGCCGGGCCAGTCGTAGCCGTTCTTCCGCCACCAATTGCGGGTATATTCGGCGTCGTCGTAGATATAGCCGTCTACGTTCATTAACGGCATTATGTAGAACCCCAGCCTATCCACGATGTTCTTTACGTCGGGGTCCAACCCGTAGTTTTCGCACAAGTACTGGGCGAACGCCAACGGTACCTCGAGCGACATCGGCTCGCGGGCGTGGTGTACGCCGGTTATCAGCAGTTTGATTTCGCTCGGGTCGTCAACTTCGATTTTGCCGGATATTTTGAGCAGCCAAATGTCGCCCAGACCGACGTGTCCCTGTCCTATATTAATTAGGGTACATATGTCCGGGTATTCCGTCGCGAGGGCATTGAGGTCGGTTAAGAGTTCGTCCTAGTTATGGTATCCCGTGTACCCGCGCGAGCCGAAGGATTCGGGCGAAAGGCAGTCGTATTGGAGATACTCGTACGGGAACCCGAGCTCGTCCAGCTTGGACTGGGGCGCGATTACGTCAACATATTCCGCGCGCCGGGCCGTCGCGATATCGAGGTCGTGGCCGTACACGATGGACTCGTAAGCCTCCTCCGTCGGCGTATAAATACGAGCCCAGCTTACGACGTCGGCCGCGGCGAAGGTTGACGCCGCAATTAAATTTACGATAATAACCGTTATTACGCTCTTCACTCCATCGCTCCTGGTTATGAATTCGTTTTTATCGGTTTACGACTATCTTCCTCGCCGCAGAGTCGGACCCAGCGGTCAATCGGTACACGTATACGCCCGACGGCAGGTAGGTCAGGTCAGTTATTATTAAGTGCTCGCCCGCGGCGAGGGGTCCTTCTACAACCGTCGCGACTTTCCGGCCCGAGATATCGTAAACGGCGAGTTCGGCGATAGAGTCGTCGGGGACAGAGAAGCGGAAAGTTACGGCGCCGGTCGTCGGGTTCGGGTTCGTCTGGTACAGGGCGAAAGCGGTTTTGGTTCCGCCGAGGGCGTCGAGGTGGACCGGGCCGTGGGTCGTCGTCGCCCCTGATTCGTCCAACGCTTCCAGATAATAGTCGTACGAAAAGGCCGGCGACGACTCAGCATCCAGGTATTTAAAAGGAGGTTCGCCGGTTATTAACTTGCCGTTGACGAGAGCTTTGCCGGACCCGTCGTCGGGCTCCCGGTATAGGTTGAAGCCGGCAAACGTTGACCTCTCGGATACGTCCCACGAGAGTTCGGCCAATCCCTCGTTCCACTCCCCGTTAAAGTACTTGACTTCCACTCCGGTAGGTTCGTCGAGGAAATGGGAAGCCCACGCGACGAGAGCGTCGTTCATCATATCGCACGTGGGTTCGATCCAGCTTTCGTCCGGGTAGAACCCGCCCTGGGCGCTCGAGTTTAGTTCGATCGTAACGGCGAGCGTGTTAAATTCGGCATACATATAATCGGCGAACTCGCCGTTCATATAGTAGTGAAGTGTATCCCACGAATTACCGGTCGTATAGTAGCGACCTAGGTGTTCGTAGATTTCGTCGTTCATTACGGCCATCATATCGTCGAAGAGCTCGTCGTCCTCGGTGTAATCGTCGATGTACGACCAGGGCTTTATTATGTACTCGCCGGACGAGTGGAAGGAGATTGCGCTTACGAATTCGAACGGTTCGGCCAGACCCATTACGACCTGGTTTTCCGGTTCGGAACCGGGATTTGGGCCGCGATAATTATAGGCGCTCGGGGTCCCGCTGGACCCCGAGTCGTCGTACCCCCACATATAAGGGTAGTTGCGGTTCAGGTCGACGCCGTCGTTGGAACCGAAGTGATAACCGTCCTCGTCGTTGTCGCGGCCGTTTTTACGCCACCACCGGCGGGTGTATTCCACGTCGTCGTGTATCCACCCGTCGACGTTCGTACAGGGGATTATATAGAACTCGAAGTTATCCACCAGGTTTTGCGCCGTCGGGTCGGTCCCGTAGTTTTCGCAGAGGTACGTCGCGAAAGAAATGGGTACTTCGACCGTCATCGGTTCCCGGGCGTGGTGGCACCCCGTAATCAACAGGTCGGCTTCGTCCGGGTCGTCGGTCCCCGCGTCGTCGGAAATTTTAAGGAGCCAGATGTTGCCGAGACCGGCGTGGGCCTGCCCCATGTCGGATAACGTACATATATCCGGGTAGTCGGTCGCCAGCGCGTTCAGGTCGGCTACGAGTTCATCGTAATTATGATATCCGGAATATCCGCGACCGCGGAAGGACTCGGGCGACAGGCAGTCGTATTGGAGGTATTCGTAGCTTAAACCGGCGGCCGCCAGTTCGTCGAGGGTGGACTGGGGCGCGACAATCTCGACGTAATTCGGCCATCCGGTCGACGCGATATCGAGACCGTCGCGATAGACGAGCGATTGGTACGCTTCTTCGGTCGGCGTATAAACCCTGGCCCAACTCACTACGTCATCGGCGGCGTAAGCCGAACCGCAGGCAACGAAAACTAGAATAAACATGGAAGTCGCGCGTTTCATAAACACGTCTCCGTTTCTCCGTCGGACGGGCCGTCGATTAATATTAACGTTATTAGGGGAGTTTACACGGTCGTTAGTAGATAGTCAAATCTTTTTTAACGGAGTATCAATCGATAGAGAACGGGGGGCTGTATGAAATAAAAGACCCGCGGATAGAACCGCGGTTCGGCCGGCTTTGCTCGAAATCTCGTTTTTTATTTGGCGTAACCGTCTTAACCTTCGCCCCCGGTTGGCTTCCCCGCCGACGTTGATACCGGTCGAAGGGCGCCGGCTTAAGCGCGGCCACCGCAAGCGGTCGCGACTTGCGGACCGCCGCGCGGGCGAATTAAGCTGTGTTTCGACTCGTCGGTATCGTAGTTTTTTCCCGGTCGCGGAACGCGGCGGTTTTCGTTTTTGTGCGTCGCGTTTTTTATTTACCTTGACTACCCTAACGCGCTTGTTATAATACCCTCCGATAGTAACCGGAGGGCTAGTCCTAACGGTAAGGCAGCGGATTTGAAATCCGCCGGGCTTCGGCCCATGGGGGTTCGAATCCCTCGCCCTCCGTAGATATAGCCGCGACGACACATTTTTGCGAGGAGCGATGAACCGGGGTCTTTACTCTATTATTACCGCTCTTTTCTTTTTTACGGCTCTGAACCAGTCGTCCGCCGAACTCGTGGACCGTAAACACGTCTTCCTCGTCGGCGGCGGACTCG
>CBDUXC010000207.1:0-4544 GCA_965371065.1 uncultured bacterium | reverse complement strand
AGGACAATCCATGATGTAACGGAGGGTCAGTAATGGAAAAAATAATGATCGACCCGATAACCCGGCTCGAGGGCCACGGCAAGATAGCCATCTTCCTGGACGACAGCGGCAACGTGGCCGAGTCGTATCTCCAGATACCCGAGTTCCGGGGATTCGAGAAGTTCTGCCAGGGGCGTCCGGTGGAAGAAGTGCCGAGGATCGTCCCGCGCATCTGCGGCGTTTGACCGCTCGTACACCACTTCGCAGGTGCGAAGGCAGTTGACAATGTTTACAACGTCGAGCTCAGCACGACGGGCGAAAAGTTGCGCCGTTTAATATATAATTCGTATTTTTATTACGACCATATGCTCCACTTCTACTACCTGGCGGCGCCGGATTTCGTAGTGGGGCCGGACGCGCCGGCGGCCGAGCGCAACATCCTGGGCGTAATCGGCAAGGTGGGTCTGGAGGTCGGTAAAACCGTTATAGACCGCCGGGCGAAGGCCATCGACGTGATGAAGTACTTCGGCGGCAAGCGGACCCACCCGATTATCGCGCTTCCCGGCGGCGTCTCCCGCCAACTCGAAGAAGAATACCGGCAAACGATGGTGGAGCAGGCCGAAGAAGCGATCGAGTTCAGCAAGTTTACGCTCCAGCTCTTCGAGGACGTAGTCCTGAAAAATAAAGATTACCTGGAACTGGTACTCTCCGAGGCGTACGGCGGGCAGGAGACCTACTACATCGGCCTTGTTACCGACGACAACAAAGTGGACTTCTACGACGGCATGACCCGTATCGTAGACCCCGAAGGCAAAGAGTTCGCCAAATACGAACCGAAGGATTACCTGGACCACCTCGCCGAACATGTCGAACCGTGGACATATCTCAAAACGACATACCTGAAGGACGTCGGCTGGAAGGGCTTCGTAACGGGTAAGGACAGTGGGATATACCGCGGCGGGCCTCTCGGACGCTTGAACGCCGCCGACGGAATGCAGACGCCGCTCGCCCAGGCCGAGTACGAGAAGTTCTACGATACCCTGGGCGGAAAGCCGGTCCACGCGACCCTGGCGTACCACTGGGCCCGGCTCGTCGAAATGATGCAGGGCGCCGAACTCTGGCTCGAGTTCGCGAAGGACGAAAGCACGACCGCGCCGGACGTCCGCAACATCCCGGAACCACTTACAGGCCCTAGCGAGGGCGTCGGTACTATCGAAGCGGCCCGCGGCCACCTCATCCACCACTACTGGACCGACGAGAACGGGATTACGACCGACCTAAACCTTATCGTCGCGACGACCCACAATTACGCCGGCATCAACATCGCCTGTCGGAACGCGGCCAAGGCCCTCATCAAGGACGGGGTAGTGAACGACGGGCTCCTCAATATGGTGGAGATGGCTTTCCGGGCGTACGACCCGTGCTTCGCCTGCGCGACCCATTCGCTGCCCGGGCAGATGCCGCTGGAAGCGGTCATCTATAACGCCGACGGGTCGGTGTATAAGAGGTTGAAGAAGTAAGCGTACGGATAAATGAGCGGGCGGGCTTCGTAACCCGCCCTTTTCTTTATTAAACGCTTTCCAGGCTCATAACCGATACACGTTCGCCAACTCCACCCCTGCTTCTTCCAAACAATCCTTTATCCCGTCGGCATCCCCCCACGTGAACCGCAGCGCGATCCCGCAGTCGCTCGAAAGTTCCCGGGGCGTCGGGACCAGCTTACAATCGTATCCGGCTTTCTGCGCTACCTTCTCGGCCCGGATCGCCGACGAGGTAGTGTGGAAGAGTATTACGCCGTAATCGCTCACGATTCCAATACCAGCTTTACCGCGCTCACCGTATATTCGATATCATCTTCCGTCGTGAATACGCCGGGCGCGAACCGTACAGTACCTTCCGGGAACGTCCCGAGCGTACGGTGGGCCGCCGGCGCGCAGTGGAGCCCCACGCGGCAAAGCACGCCGAACTCCTCGTCCAATCGCCGACCGACGTCGGAACCTGAAACGCCGTCGGCGTTGAACGAGACGACGGCGGTCCTTTCGATTGCGTCCGCAGGTCCGTAAACCGTTACGCCGGAAATACCGTTCAATCCTTCAACGAGCGATCGCGTTAACCCGAGCTCGTGCGTTCGGATCTCTTCCAATCCGCGCTTTTTTACGAAGTCCAGCCCGGCTTTCAGGCCGGCGACGCCAACGGCGTTGGTCGTACCGGCCTCGTACTTATCGGGGAGTATACCGGGCTGCTCTTCCGACTCGGACCGGCTACCGGTCCCGCCGCGGATTAGCGGCTCGAGCCCGTTTACGTCAACGTTTTCGCTAATTACCAGGCCGCCGGTCCCCGTGGAGCCGAGCAGGGCTTTGTGGCCCGTGAACGCAAGGAAGTCAATTCCCGTCGCTTGTACGTCAATAGATAATACGCCTGCCGTCTGAGCTGCGTCTACGAGAACCAACGCCCCTACTCCCCGGGCAATACGGGCAATGTCCCCGACCGGTAATATAGTACCGGTTACGTTACTCGCGTGATTAATAACGACGAGTCGTGTACCCGGAGCGACCGCTTTCTCCATATCGGCGAGATCCAGGGAAGCGTCCGGGCCGCACTGTACCACCTTCAGTTCCACGCCCTCTTTCTCAAGAGCGCGAAGCGGCCGCATTACGGCGTTGTGTTCAATACTGGTAGTTACAACCCTGTCGCCCGGTTTCAGTAATCCTCTTAAGACTATGTTTATCGCGTGGGTCGCGTTATGGGTAAAAATCGCCCGTAACGGGTCGGAGGCGTTGAAGAACTCGGCCAGCGCTTCCCGCGTGTCGTAGACGATCCGCCCGGCCGATAAAGATAAGCGGTGTCCGGAGCGGCCGGCGTTTCCCCCGGCTCGCTCCAGAAAGTCGGACATCGCACGCATCACTTCCGGCGGCTTCGGCCAGGAAGTCGCGGCGTTGTCCATATATATTACTTTTCCAGCGATAGTTTATAACCTCCGCCGGGGAGTTCTTCGATCGTAACTCCCCAGCCTTTATCGCGACCGACCCTCTCAACGTTATCCCGCGCCGTCCCGGCGTCAACTATTACCTCAACCTTACCACCGGTTACATCTTTAAGCACGTTCTTGGTCTTTATCGCCGGTTCGGGACACGGTAAGCCGCGTAGGTCTAAAGTTTTCTCTTCGCTCATAGTAAACCTCCTAAACCTCCGTTCGCTCGCGCATTGTCAAGCCTATGATTATACAAAACACGAGGCCGGCGATGACCATAGCCGGTCCGAACGCCCCGGGTCCTTTCGGCGAACTGGCGGCGGAAAACGTATGAGCAACCCCCGCTCCAGCCAGCATTCCTATGAAGAATAACCCGGCGTCGCCGTCGCCTTCGCCGGCGAGGAAAACCTGCCGGCCAGGGCAGCCGCCTGCCAACGTGAACGCGAGCCCGGCCAGGACCATACCGCCGAAGTTCCACAGTACGTTAGTATGGGCTACCGGTTGTCCCTCGAAACCGGGGTGGAACTGGCCGAGTATCAGGTTTGTGATGAAAGCCGCAGCGATGAACATCAGTATCCCGTTAAGTAGATGGCTATCGCGCATCATCACGAAGTCCCGGACGGCGCCGACAATGCAGAAGCGGCTCCGTTGGGCGAGGAAACCGATCAGCAACCCGACGCCCAGGGAAAGGAGTAGGGGCGCGTACATGCTCCCCGGCCCTTCCACGGAGAAGAATATCGGGCCGGCCGGGTTCCCGTCGGCGTCGCGGCCGAATTGGGGCGCGAATATCAGGAATAATAACAGTACGACCGCAAAAACCGGAATAATCCAACCGAGCGCTTTAGGCGCGGGGCGGTTCCGGCCCAGGTTGAAACCTATACGTAAGAAAATTATCCCTATAAGGATACCCGCAACGAGGCCGATAATCCCGGGGACGGCGTTCCAATCGCCTCCGCCCAGACGTAAAAAAGCGCGCCAGGGGCATCCCAGGAAGACCAGCGCGCCGATCATCGCGAACATACCGAGGAAGAAACGTATAATCGGCGAAGAGCCGGTACGCGGTTTGAACTCGCGGAAAACCAGGGCCGCGGCTAACGAGCCGAGTACGAAGCCGATAATCTCCGGCCGGATGTACTGGACGACGCCGGCCCGGTGCAGCCCCAGGGCGCCGGCTATGTCGCGTGTGAAGCACGCTACGCATATTCCCATATTACCGGGGTTGCCGAACTTGACAAGGACCGGCGCGAGAACGCCGACGGCCAACCCGGTTACTATAGGTCCCCAGCGGGATATGAAAAACCGTTTGATGAACGACATATTTACTCCGTTTGGCTGAACAAGGGGTTAGAAGTTAAATCGTATGCAGACAACTACGTCGGAAACGGTCGACCGACGAACCTCTGTTTCGGCTAAGAACGTAGTAGTTATCGCTGGACGGCGTAGTTCAGATTCGATGCGGAGGGGTACGCGGTCCGCCTCCGGCGCTTTTCCGTTCACGGGCGCCGGCCCTTTCCGGGCGGCGTGGGCGACCGGCTCACTCGCCAGCGTGACCCGTCGGTCGGCGTCAGGTCTTGCCTTTTCGCCAGAGGAACAG
>CBDUXC010000206.1:0-4562 GCA_965371065.1 uncultured bacterium | reverse complement strand
ATACCGTTTCCTAAAACCGTTTAACCGCTGTAGTTTTCTACTTCCCTTTCGTTCAGGTTAATTAGCAAAAGGACTGCCAGAGCTGCTTAATTGGTGATTTAATACACTCGACCGCCGCCGACCCTTATAAAAAAACCGCCCGGTCGTTCGGCGGGCGGTGGCCGGGGCGATAATCGCCCCTATATATAACATATACTATTCCATATGTCAAATATATTCAGTGTAGATTAGATGCCTCCTCACCTGCAAGTTCGACTATCTCGCGGACGGCTGCTCTGGCTTCGTGTTCCAATCGCGAGAAGTGGACTGCTATGCGGTAAGGATATTCGCTCGCGTTATCGTACTCTATTCGCACGACTACGCCTTCGCAATAAACTTCGAGCGCTTCCCTACCGGTGTCGGGGCCGGGGAGCCGCATTACGGCGGATATTATGGTGAACTCGTCCAACGGTTCCTTGGCGGCTATAAGAATACCGGATTCGCTGATGTTTACTGATGTGATTTCGATTTCCCGGTCGTCGTCGCCGATAATTACGCCGTTCAGCGATATTTTGGCCCTGGGGTATCGTCTGCGTTCTTTGAACGTCGGTTTGGTTTTCGGCGCTACCATATTAGTTCCCGGTTTTACCGGTTACGTCCGCGAGCTCGTCTTCCGCTGCCGTTATATCGCGGAACGAAAGGTGCTCCGTCCAGAAGAATATTATACCTAAAACTACGACCGGAATCAACTGTGTAACGTGTAGGATTATCGCGAACGAGATACTCTCGTGCCGGTTTATCGCCGGATTAGCTATTTGCAAGGCGACCAGGCAACCGATTTCCATCGTACCGATAAACCCGGGTGAGCTCGGCACGGCGATCGCCAGGCTGACGAGCGCAAGCATCAGGTACGGAGTATAAAACGGCAGGGGCGCCGAAAAGTCGAAACCCAGCATCAAGAAGTAGTAAGAAAGACCGACCAATCCCCATATTAGAAAAGAATACGCCAGTGTCTTTAGCAGGTTTATCGGGTCGCGCACTATATGGAACCCGTCGGCGAACTTGTCCATACTGCGCATTATCCGGGCCGCTAGCTTCTTGGATAGAGGGGCCACCGCAGCGCCCAGTATTCGTTTGGTCGTCCCCCTGCTGAAATAATGGAGAAGGAAAAACGCTACTATTCCCACGTATATTAAAAAGCCGGTTATACCGGCGCCTTTCAACACGGCGGTGCGCGGGACCATTATAAGAAGGACCGCCAACAGCGTAAAAAGTACCAGCCCGTCGAAGATCCTGGTCAATATAACGGTCGAAAGGGAATAACTCCTGCTCAATCTCTCCCAGCGCGCCAAAAGGAAGGCGCGGACCAGCTCGCCCAAACGCGCCGGAAGTATTACGTTCGACATAAATCCGACGATGACTATCTTGAACAACTTCCAGACGCCGATGCGCTTACGCCGTATCAGCAGGTAACGCCATTGCAACCCGCGTCCAACGTACGCGGCAATCGTACACGCCATTGACGGAACTACCCAGACGTAGTTTACTTCCCTGGTAGAACGCCATAACTCGCGCCAATTCACCAAATATGCAACGGCGGCGACGGCGACGACGCTGATCGCTATCCCGATAGAATACTGCCAGAAAAGGTTCCGCTTCTTTTTCGCCATCTTACTTTAAAACGTACAATAAGAGGACTACGGTCGCCCCGTAAAGTACCACGCCGAGAAGCATCGGTTTGTCCCGGACGAGCAGCACGGCCGGCGACGCGCCGCCGCGTTTCCGGTGGATAAGGTAGAGATAACGGAAGACGCCGTAAACTACGAAAGGTATGGTGAAAGCCATACGTTTTGTCCCGAGCTTCACGATGGTTTCGGGCCATATCGTATAAATCGAGTAAGACATCACCGTCGATGCGGTAACGACGGCGATCATTTCGTCCAGGAACTTGGGCGTGTATTTAGCGAGGGTCTTTCGGTGTTCGCTGGAGACCGTCTCGTCGGTTACTTCGGCCCGGCGTTTCGCGAACGCCAGAAAAAGAGCCAGGAAAAACGTACATATAAGAAGCCACAAGGATATCTCGACGCCGCCCGGTACGAACGCGTATATCCCGGCGACGGCACGAAGTACGAAACCGGCCGCTATCGAAACGCAATCCACTATTACGTAGTTCTTCAGGAAGAAAGTGTAGCTGAGGTTTAACAGGTAATAAGCCGACGCAGTCAGGCCGAAGTAAAGTCCGAGGAACCAATAAGATAGAAACAACGCTACCGCCGAACCGGCGAGAAAGATAACAAAGCTCGCGCCGACGGATATTTCGCCGGCTGCCAGCGGCCGCTTCGACTTGCGGAGGTGTTTCCGGTCAGATTCTATATCAACGATGTCGTTAAGTATGTAAACGCAGCCGGAGAGCAAGCAGAAGAGGAGAAACGCAACTACAGCGTTAACGAGGTCACCGGCGTCGGCGGCGCGGCCGCCGAAGACGACGCCAACGAATACTATTACGTTCTTCGTCCATTGGTGCGGCCGCATCAGCCGCACGACGGCGTAAGTTTTCTTCAGCATAATGAAAAAAGTGCCCAGAGGAATTACCGGCCGGTATCTTAATACGGCTGGCCGTATCTTAATACGGCGTGCCGTTATCTTAATACGGATAGACCGGCTTATCAATCGTTTTCTTTCACTGTTACGAAAACGACACGGAAACGGGCCCGCTTATGTTATCATTTTACAAGAAGGCTCTATTAAACGGGTGGTAAGCTAATTAAGTCGAACCACTAACGCGACGGGCTAAACGAAAAACACGATACCCGAGGAGTTGGCAACCGATTATGTATAGATATATATACCCTTATCTCGCGTTAATCTTCGTTCCCGCCGCGGTTTTCTTATTAATAGCGGGCGTAAGAGTACTGCGGCTCGATAAGCGTTTCGGGTTCGGCCTTAAGCTGGCGCTGATAGTAAACACGTCGCTGGCGATCGTCCTGGGGTGGTTCGGTTGCGCCAAAGCCGAGCAACCCGATGTCCTATGCTACGCCGTTTTAGCGGTAAACGACGAGCCGGTGCCGAAAACCTTCAACGAGTCCGACGGCTGGAACGACCTCGAGAAAACTATTGTAGAACTAGAGCTGAAAATTAACGCGGGCGACTTTGAAGACGGTAAATACGACGAGTTCGGCGAACGCGTATCGAAGGCGAAACTCAAACTCGCCGACGAGGGGATACTCGACGCCGACGAACTGGATGTCATCGGCGCTTACTGTTCCGAACGGCTTGCGTGGTACCTGCATATGGTTGGCGGCGCCACGTGCTACGAACCGATGCCCGTCCCTACCGGCAGGGAAGCGACGTTGGGAAACATCGCGGCGCGGGGAATGGAACTGCGGGAACTTTATGCCCAGGGCTCTTTCGGCGGCGACGCGTACGACGCTGCCGTTTTAGCGTTGGAGAACGATATGCGCGTCTATACCGGCGACGAGGACGTTTCGACGCTTCGCCAGCTCATACTGGACCTGGCCGACGGCGTTAAATTCGATTAATACCTTTTTAACCGCGGTGAACGTGCGAGGAGGGACGTATGTATCGATATACGGAACCGGTCATTGTCGCGGTATTGTTCCCGGTCGCGATATTACTATTGTTAATCGGGATAAGGGCGCTACGTTTGGAGAAAACGTCCGGCCTCGGGTTAAAGCTCGCGGTCGTATTGAACACGTCGCTGGCTATAATCCTCGGGTGGGTTGGGTGCGCGAAAGCGGAAAATAACGAAGAATTCGTAACGTGCTATATTATGCCCGAGACGCTCGACGAGACCGTCCCGGCCGAATTCCAGCGGTCCGACGGCTGGTACGCTCTGGAGCAAGCGGTCGTAGATTTAGAATGCGAAATAACGTCCGGCGACTTCGACGATGGTAAATACGACGAGTTCGGCGAACGCGTATCGAAGGCGAAACTCAAACTCGCCGACGAGGGGATACTCGGCGCCGACGAACTGGATGTTATCGGCGCTTACTGTTCCGAACGGCTAGCGTGGTATCGCCATATGGTCGGCGGCGCCACCTGCTACAAGCCGATGCCGACCCCCACCGGCAGGGAAGCGACGCTGGGAAACATCGCGGCGCGGGGAATGGAACTGCGGGAACTTTACGCGCAAGGTTTCGTTGGCGGTGACGCGTACGACGCGGCCGTTTTAGCGTTAGAGGACGATCTGCACATCTACACCGGAGACGATGACGTTTCGACGCTTCGGCAGCTTATACTCGACCTGGCCGACGGCGTGAAGTACGACTAAGAAGAAAGGAAACCAATGTACCGCTTACTGGACAACGGATTTTGGATGCTCGTGTTGCTACCCGTTGCGGCGTTGCTCGTTCTTCTTGGCGTAAAATACCTGGTGCCCGGGAACAGAATAGGGTTCGCCCTGCGAATAACGCTCGCTGTCAACACCTGTCTTTTGATGCTAGGCGGGGCTTTTACCGGAGCCCGAGCCGACGACGAACCCAGGATACTCTGTTACAGGGTCGCGGCGCCGGCCGAGTACCGGCCGGTCGAAGACGCGCTCGAGCACGACGCGTTCAAAGACC
>CBDUXC010000205.1:0-4566 GCA_965371065.1 uncultured bacterium | reverse complement strand
CGGCCCGGACCGAACTGAGCGCGGCGGCCGCTTCCTTATAACGCAGGTCGGCTTCCTTCGCGGCGGCTTTAGTCTCTTCCAACGTACTCAGTACGCCCTTACGCTCCCGGTCTAGTTCGTCCCAACGAAGTTTCGCTAAACCGACGTCGAGCCTTTTTACCCGGTCCCGGTACCCGGCGTAGCGCCGCGCCGCGTTCGCCTGGCGCTTCAAAGAGCGAGCCTGTCGCCGGTATTCGTCCAGGAGGTCTTCGAGACGTTCCAGGTTCAACCGGACGTCGTCGAGCTTGCGCATCGCTTCTTCGCGTTTGGTCCGATACCTCCGCACGCCGGCCGCCTCTTCGAACACGGCCCGGCGTTCCTCCGGCTTGGCGTTAACCAGCCGGTCGATCAGCCCCTGTTCCACCAACGTGTAAGACGCTTTGCCGAGTCCTGTGTCCGAAAACAGGTCCATCAGGTCTTTGAGCCGAACCGGCCGGCCGTTTATCAGGTACTGGTTTTCGCCGGACCGGAACGCACGCCGCGTAACCAGAAGTTCCGCGTCGTCCACGGGCAAAACGTCGCGGACGTTATCGAAATGCAGGGAGACTTCGGCCATTGACATCGGCGGCATATCGGCGGCGCCGGTGAATATCATATCGCCGGTCGTCCGGCCGCGCAGCGACTTGGTCGACTGTTCGCCCAGGGCCCAGCGGACGGCGTCCACGACGTTCGACTTCCCGCAACCGTTCGGCCCTACTATGGCCGTTATCCCTTCGGGGAATTCGAAAACTGTACGCTTCGGGAAGGACTTGAACCCGAACATTTCTATCCGTGTAAGACGCACTCACGACCTCCGGCGTTTATTTTCGGTCAGACTAGCATATCGCCCAATTGGTGTAAAGTAAAATATGCTAACTTTTTATATTCCATAAGTGGTATATTTACATGGTTTATGAGCTGACACTCCCGGAGGTTCACCGTGAACCGCGTCCCATAACCTAGCCGTCCTATCTCCGTTAAAGCGGGCGTTCGACTCGTGAGCAATCAAATATCAAAGGTAAAGGGACTTCGGGAAGCGGAACCGCCTGTTTCCGATACGATTGGAAGAAACGAGGGACTTTCCGCGCAAAACCCCTTGACACTCGTTCGCCGGTTTGCTATAAGGTACTCGGGAACGGGGGATAGAGCGGGAATAGCTCAGCTGGTAGAGCACCACCTTGCCAAGGTGGCTGTCGCGGGTTCAAGTCCCGTTTCCCGCTCCATTTTTATTCTTCCGGCGGCATAGCCAAGTGGTTAAGGCGACGGTCTGCAAAACCGTTATTCGCCGGTTCGACTCCGGCTGCCGCCTATGATAAACCGGGCCACAGTGCCCGGTCTTTTCTTTTAGCTTACCGTACGGTATTACAGCATCAATGACGGGCCGAACCAGAACGCAAACTCCCGGTGGAGTTTTTCATCGGAAACGGTTACTCCGTCGCGGTACCCGAAGTACCAACCCTCGCCGCCGGACGTCAGGTCCGGGTAATATTCGGCGCCGGCGCTGACCGATATCATCCGCCGAATCCGGTACGTAAAACGTCCCGAAAACCCGGCGGCTACCCGGTGCCGCGTTACGGACCTTAGTTCCGGTCCGCCGGGAAAGTAACGGGCGACGGTATATCGATACCCGAACCCCGCTTCGCCCGACCATATAAACTTTTCGGCCCAATACCCGGCGGAACCAACTACGGCAAGCCCGGTAACTTCGTCGCCCTGGATTTTAAGCCGGTCCAAGAGCGGTCCGTCGGCCATTTTAAATACCCGTTCCTCGTTAAACGTACTGCGCCCCAGCCCGACGCGGCCGCCCAGATAAACGCCGGCTGCACGGCCGCCCAAGACCCGCCGGCCAAGGTAACCATCTAGCCAGCCGCGCCTGTATTCGTAGAAATCATGGGATACTTTACCGTAGAACTCCGCGTCGCCGCGGCCGTAGCCGCCGGAAGCCACCGCGATATAACCTTTCCGCAGAAACGTAAGGTTAGCGGCGCCGAACCAGACCCATGCCCGACCTACGCCCGTAGCGCTGACCTGCCCGAAGACCGGCGCCGCGACGACCGTCGCGGTCTCGGCGAGCGGCGGCGGAAGCTCGACGAACCGCTCGAGGTCGGCTTCGTCGGCCCGGGCCGCAGTTACGACCAACAATAATACGAACGTTATTTTCGCCGCACGTATCATACGTAACGGTAAACCCGGCTAAAGGCTAAAAGACGGCCCTATCCATAAGTTTAAGTTCACGGTTCCCCACCGCCAATGCCGAAAGTGAGATTCAGGAATATACGCGTATCCGGTAGGGGCGGGCCAAGTAGTCACCGTCAATCCGCCGCCGATACCGAACCAACTCGCCACTTGTACCCGCGATAGGACGGCCCCGGCGAACGATACGCCGGACCCCGTCTCGTCATAGCGTGCTTTATCTTCCCTCGGTGTGGAAGGCGGGTACCATTTCATTTTCCACGTACCGGTCTGGCGGACCCGGCCAAAACCCAACCCCGCGTAACCGAACAAAAAGAAACGCCCGTTATCCCGGACCATAACGGCTGGACCGCCGGAGACGTTGAATTCGCCGGCCGTCCCGTCGTCACGTATCTCCGCGTAAGCGCCGTCGCCTTCGTCCCAGTCCGGGAACGTACCGTCGCTATAACGGTCCCGATAGGCGCGGTCATAAGAAGTACGGCCGCAGTAGTAGAGCGAGAACGAACTGCCCTTTTTCAAACGATAACCGGCGGTCGCTTCGCCCCAGGCCCTTTTATAACCTATCTCCGTGTTCACATCAGGGCTTTCGTATTTATAACCGTCTCCAAAACCGTATCCTCCCGCTACGTAGATGAATAAAGGGCCCAAAGCAAACGCGCCGCCGCCGCTTACGGCCGTCAAATTATCCGTATCGTCGTACACGCCTTCGCCTGGGCCTTCTTCGGTCGGACTAACGAGACCTATCGCCGGGGCGTTAATGAACGCGAAGTCGTCGGCGTAGGGTTCGTTCGGTATTATAGCGACGACCGCGAATATACCGAGGGAAAAGAACCCGAAGTTTATAAGTCGATGGAAGGCCCTACCCATACGTACATCCACCTTTCGTCACCGACCTGATACCGGTTAATTTCATAATCGGGGCCCGGGTAGCGGTAGCGGGTTTTGAATAAGTTATCGGACGACTTCGACGTAGTTGAAATTTCGGCCCCGCCCGATATCCCGAACGGTCCTACTACGGCCAAACGGGTTTTCACGCTACATATCGCGACTACTTGATGCCACGACCTCGAGTAATCGGACGTTATAAACGTAAGATCACCGTCGTCGACGGTAAAGTAATGGTAACGCCCTTTTTCCCAACAATAACGATAGCCCACGCCCCCCGAAGCGGAAAGGAAAAAACGCTCTCTACCTATCGTAAACCCCGCCGTCGGCGTAATTAACGCTTCGTCGAGGTCGTTTTTTACTTCGTGTAAATAAGCTTCGTAACCTTTCCGGGCTATCTTCTCGTATAACGGCGCACGGCTTATAGAGATTCGCCCGCCGCCGAAGAACCGTACCGGCTCCGCCGTATAAACCAACCGGCCGACCGAAACGTCGAAGTTCATCCTCTCGATTTCGTAATCTTTATACGCCGGGGAAGGGAATAGCTCTTCGACGACCTTTTTTTCGCCCCACGACGTTGCGCCCATCAGTAACCAATCGCCGCGGGATAAAGTAACGTCGGCTCCCCACACCGAAATGACCGGCCGGCTTTCCCAAGCTATTAAGCCCGAAGTATTCGTCCTCCCGTACGCAGGCACGGTTATAATAGTAAAATCCGTCGCTTGGGCATAGACGGCGGACGCAACTACGGCAATTAACGCGAACCTGAAACGCATTTTAATCGCTTTGATCTCATCGACTAACCGCTTTGAAGTACTACTCGCCGGACGCTACGACGTGAGACCGTAAGTTCGCCTACTAACGACATTACGCATTATATGGGTTACTGGCAAATCAAAAACGTTACGGCGGTTTATCTTTTTCTACGTTCACGTATCGTGCCCTTACCTGAACGCCGCCTTCGCCCGGCCGAACGAACTTGGTTCCACCGCTTCTCCGGTCAACGTAACCATCAGCTTCGGACGGTCATCCGGTACGCTGTCGTTGCTGGACGAACAGCCGAAGTTACCGCTGTCCTCGGACGCTTCGTCCTCGTGTTTGATGCAGAAACCGTGGTGGTCTGCCGTCCCGTCGAACCACTCGGCGACGATAGCCGTTACGTCTATCGGATAGTCGCCGGTCCAGGGGTCTTCAAAAATTACGGGCGTTCCGCCGAAACCCGGTTGATAGTCCCAGATTATGATGTCTTCGTCCCAGTCTTCTTCCACCCGGTATACGCCGTACTCGTCGGCAGGACCGGAAGTACTTGAAATGACCGATAGCTCGAGAAAGGCTTCGGTACAAATATACCCGTCGGCGATGTACGGGTCCAGCCCTGTAAACTCGATAAAAGCCCTCAGGGCGCCGCCCGTGTCCGGTGACCGGCCTATATACATATGGAAGTGGCTCCCGTAGTTTTCCGTCGGGCTC
>CBDUXC010000204.1:0-4589 GCA_965371065.1 uncultured bacterium | reverse complement strand
GACCGGGACGAGCTCGCGCGCGAGGAGGGGGAGACCAGCGGGGGAGAAGCCGAATGAAGTGCCCTTTTTGCGGCGCCGACAATGACCGCGTCGTCGATACTCGCGCCGGCGAAAACCAGAGTGTGATAAGGCGCCGGCGCGAGTGTCTAGAGTGTAGACGCCGCTTTACTACTTACGAGACCGTAGAGGAAACGGCGCTCTCGGTCATTAAGCGCGACGGGCGGCGGGAACCGTTCGACCGTATTAAAACCGTCAGGGGTATCACGGTCGCGTGCGAGAAACGGCCGATAAGCCATGACGACATCAGCGCGGCAGTGGACCGGGTCGAGCGTATACTCTTCGAAAAGTTCGAGCACGAGGTCCCGTCGTCGGAGGTAGGCGAGCTGGTAATGGCCGAGATTAAAGCTCTGGACGAAGTGGCGTACGTTCGCTTCGCGTCGGTTTATAAATCGTTTCAAGACTCGGAAGAGTTCATGCGCGAACTGAAAAAGCTCGTCGCCGAGGATTGAAATTTAAGGGGTAAAACTTGCCGGAACTGAGGAAAGACCCGGTCGTAGAACGCTGGTGCATCATCGCCGCCGAGCGGGGGAAACGTCCCCACGACTTCAAAGGCGAACGCGAAGACCACTTCACGCCAGAGGGCAAGGAGAACTGCCCGTTCTGCTACGGGCGGGAGGGCCAGACGCCGCTGGAGGTAACCGTGTACGGGCGCCCGCCCGGCGCCGAACCGAACACGCCCGGTTGGACCGTTAGGGTCGTCCCGAACAAGTTCCCCGTGCTTCAAATCGAGAGTGGGTTTAACCGGACCGCCGACGGCGTCTACGACCGTATGAACGGCATCGGCGCCCACGAAGTTGTAATAGAAACTCCCGACCACTACCGTACGCTTGACAAGATGGATGTCGGCGGCGTCGCCGAGATGCTACGGGCGTTCCGCGATCGGATGGTAGACCTGGAGGGCGACGACCGGTTCAAATACATCCAGGTATTCAAGAACTTCGGCGTCGCCGCCGGCGCGAGCCTGGAACACCCCCATTGCCAGCTTATCGCGACGCCGGTCGTCCCGAAGCGGATAATAGAAGAACTGAAGGGAGCGCTTAAGTACCACGAATTTAAAGAGCGTTGTGTTTTCTGTGACGTCGTTCGGCGGGAGACGCGGGACCGGGACCGGGTCGTTTTTGACGACGATTATTTCGTCTCGATAGTCCCGTTCGCGTCCCGTTTTCCGTTCGAGATACACATATTACCCAAAAGACACGACGCGAGCTTTACTAGAATAACCGAAGACGAAGTGTACTATTTCTCGGTCCATTTGAAGATGATGGTTGGGAAGATAAACCTGGCGATTGGAGAACCGCCGTACAACTTTATGCTCCATACGGCCCCCTGCCGTCAGGAAGAAATGGACCATTACCATTGGCACCTGGAGTTGATACCCAAGCTCGCGAAAGTGGCCGGGTTCGAGTGGGGGACCGGGTTCTACATCAACCCTACTGTCCCCGAGCAAGCGGCCGAAGACCTCCGGAAAACGCCTTTCGACGTGAACGAAGCAGCGGTGGAAGTAGAAGCGACATGAAAGCGGTTATAATTTCGACCGAAGCGGTACCTTTCGCGAAGACCGGCGGCGTGGCGGACGTCGCGGGCGCGCTGCCTAAAGCCCTGGCCGAACTCGGCGTCGAAACGGCGTTGATAATGCCGTACTACCGCCAGGTGATGCGCGGCGATTTCGGCGAAGAACGGCTCGAACGCATCCGGGTTCGCCTCGGCAAAAATAACAAAACCGGTTCCGTTTACAAAGCTCTTATTCCGGGAACCGACGTACCCGTTTACTTCATATCGTGCGAGCCGCTTTTCAACCGGGAAGGCTTGTACCAGGAGCGCGGCGTAGATTACCCGGACAACGTGGAGAGGTTTACGTTTTTCTCCAGGGGCACGCTCCAGGCTATAAGCGCGTTGGGATTGAATCCGGACGTGCTGCACGTTAACGACTGGCAGACCGGATTGCTTCCTCTTTATCTGCGTTCGGAGTACGAAAACGACTTCGAAAAGATACCCGCTATAATGTTTACTATCCATAACGTCGCCACCCAGGGGAACTTCGACAAAAAGTACTACCCGATTACGAATCTCGACTGGCGTTACTACGCGGTGGACGGGATAGAGTACTACGGCCAGTTCAGCTTTATAAAGTCCGCTATCCTGTATAGCGATGTAATAACCACGGTCAGCGAACGGTACGCCGCAGAAATCCAGACGTACGAGTACGGCTACGGTATGGAAGGGATATTGAAAAGGCGCCGTAACGTTCTATACGGCATCCTTAACGGAATCGACTACGACGTATGGAACCCGGCCAAGGACGAGCATTTGGAAGCCGGTTACAACGCCGACGACCTGGAAGGTAAGAAAGCGTGTAAGGAAGCGTTACTTGCCGAAAACGGCTTCCCCGACGACGGTCTGCCCCTGGTGGGGATGGTGAACCGTCTGTCCGACCAGAAGGGGTTCGATATCCTGGTAGAAGGGATAGACGGCATTCTGGGCCGCGACTGCCGGTACGTGCTGCTTGGTACGGGAGACCGGAAGTACGACCGCCTATTCGCCGAAATTAATAAACGACATCCGACGAAGTTCAAGATACACCTGACCTTCGACGAGGCTATGGCCCACCGAATCTACGCGGGGTGCGACATCTTCCTTATGCCGTCGCGATACGAGCCCTGCGGATTGGGCCAGATGATCTCGATGGCGTACGGGACCGTCCCGGTCGTACGAGCTACCGGCGGGCTCGCCGATACGGTATCGGACGTGGGCAAAAGCCCCAAGGTGGGTGTCGGTTTCTCGTTCGAGCGATACTCGGGACGGGCGCTGGTAGAAACTCTGGAACGGGCCTTATCGACCTATAGAAAAGCTCCGACCCGCTGGCGGAAAATTATGCTGCGGGGGATGCGCAAGGACTTCTCGTGGCTCAACTCGGCTGAAAAGTACATCGATGTTTACGGGACGGCGGTAAACATAGCCGAAAATCGGTACAAGGCGAAGGCAAGCAGTTAAGTCCGGAGTTTAACGGAACGAGGTTTTTAAGCCGGTTATGGCTATAGACCTGTATTATTTACTCGGACTTCCAAAAGACGCCGACGATGCGGCCATAGGCGCGCGGCGGGCGGAACTCGCGGCCGATATAGGCCCGGACGGACCGACCGCGGTCCAGGAGATAGAGGTAAAAGCTCTGGACTTGCTGGCGGATTCGGAAACGCGCGCCGAGTACGACCGATTGCTCGAGGACGAAGGTCCCGAAACGGGCCAGCAGCGCTTGAGCGGTATGGTTCGTGCCGCCGCCGCCGACGGGGCTTTGAGCACCGCCGAGGAAGCGGTGATCGTCGAAGAGGGAATCGCCCTGGGGCTTTCGTACGCGACGGCCAAGGCGTTCGTCGCGAGCTACGCGAAGAAAGCGGACCTGGCTCTCGAGTCGGCCGGCGGAATAACGCCCGTAGCCCGTACGAGAAAACGCGACCCCCTCCGGTTTATCGTCTGGGCCGGTGCATTACTGGTGCTCGTATTCGCGCTCCTGTTATTATTAGGCGGCCTGGCCGTTCTGGCGATGCCCTTCGTCGGCGGGCCGTCGATTACGGAGCCGGAGGACTGGCATATCGACTTACCGTCGGGCATCCGGTTTACGGACGAGCCGGACTTCGCCGCCGACTTCAGCGAGCTGGACGAGCTGGACTTCGAGGCCTGGTCGGCGGGGGAGAACGGGGTAGTGGGTACCGAGAACGGGCGCCTCGTCCTGACCGACGCGGCGCTGGGCGTACGCCGGGACTTCGGACCGGACTACGAAGTCGGTGTTACAGTACGTTTCGCCGATGCCGACGATATTACGGCTTCGACGGCGGGGATAATCCTGAGGAGGAGCGAAGCGCCCGGTTACAAGGTCGCCCTGTCCCGCGACGGGACAGTATCGGTTATTGCCCCCGGCGGGACCATCCTGACGGCGAAGGACCTTTCGGCTTTTGACGCGGGCGGCTCGTTCCGCCTGACCGGCCGTTGTATGGACGACGTCTACTACGTGGGCGTGAACGGGACCGCGGTGGCGGCCGTACGGGGCTCATACGGCAACGGCCGGGCCGGGCTCTACGCAGACCGGTGTACCGCGTACTTCGACGATATGGTAGTGCGGGTGGTGTAACTACAACGGTGGTCGGTAATTATAAAAGGCCACGTCTTTCGGGACGTGGTTCTCTTCGTCGGCGGAACTACTAACCGCGCTTTCAAGCGAGGTTGGGCAGTAGGGATGTAAAAAAACCCGGGTGTAACCGAACCTCGGAAGTTAAGAAGGAGTATATTGTGTCGAAGGAACTATTAACGTTTACGATTCTTATCGTATTAAGCATCTCCGCGAGCTGCGGCGATTCGAAGAATACGATAATCGTTGACGGCGTCGAGCGCGAGTACTACGTTCACGCCCCCGAAAGCTACGACGGCTCGGAGCCGGTACCGCTGGTCCTGGCGCTCCACGGCGGCGGGGGCAACGCCGAGAAGATGGACAAGTTGACCGGTTTCAACGACGTCGCCGACCGGGAAGGGTTCATAGT
>CBDUXC010000203.1:0-4608 GCA_965371065.1 uncultured bacterium | reverse complement strand
ACTTACCGGTTTGGCCTTCGCCCTTTTCGCGGCCAACGTAGTTGCCCACGAGCCGGGCGGGTTTAACGGGAAGTTGTACGCCGCGGAAGTCGCGGTAGGTGGGTCAATGACGCTAGTCCCCGTTATTTGGGGTGCGCTCGCGAAATTATCGTTCCCGTACGACCCGGACGATCGGTATTCTACTTTCGCACTTTCGGTAACATCTACTTATCCCTTATTAATGGGACTTGGTACTTTCTTAGTAGGCGAAATTTGGGGTGCCTCCTCGGAAAATAAGAAGGCCTGTTATATAATACCTACCGCCGCAACTTTTGGAGTTACAGCGGGCTCGGCTTTGTTAGGTTCGTGTTTTACGAGCGACCGGAAAGACGGGGCTTTGGTTGGCGAATGGGTTAGTATAGTACCGAACGCTTTCCTGAACGCGTATCTATATAACGTAGTGAAAAAACCGAAGGAGGCCCCCGATAAAACTTCTCTGACGGTACGACCTTATTTTACAGCTCTACGAGAACCGAATTCTGAAGGGGATTTAACGTTGTTATGCGGCGTTACGGCGAGTTTTTAATAAGATAAATTACGGCACCCGACCGTTAATTAACTTCCCCTTCACTCCAACCTCACCCGCCCTTTCCCCAGCAGTCGCTCGAGGGATTTCACGAGGGACCGGTCCGGTTTCACCGCCAGGTCCGGCGACGCGCGCATCACCACGTCCCGGCCGTTATGCGGTACGTGGACGAAAACGGCGCATTCGCCGCGGTGCCGCGAGATGACGCGCCGGAGCTCGTCCAGGTTCTCGTCCAGCGCGTCGTCGCCGTTCACGGTTACGTGGAGCGCCTTCGAGAGCCGGTACTCCACGTCCTCCAGCGAGATTACCTCGGACGCCAATATCTTGGCGCCTTCCGCGTTAGGTTCGGCCCGGCCCCGCACCATGACCGGCCGGTCGTTGAAGATAACGAACTCGGACGCCGCGTACGCGTCGGCGAAGACTACCACCTCTACCGCCGCGTCGTCGTCCTCGATCGTCATAAAGCACATTTCCCGGCCGCGCTTATCGGTTACGGCCCGCCACCGGCTCACCACGCCGGCGACCGACACCCGCTCCGGCGACCGCTCGTTCACCACGTCCTTGAGGCCGGCGTTCGTGTAGCGCTTTATTACGTCGGCGAACCCGTCGAGCGGGTGGCCCGATAGGGAGACTCCCATCAACTCCTTCTCGAACGCGAGCAGCTCCAGATGCGGCCACTCGTCGCCGGTCGCGTCTTCTTCGCGGCCCGAGACCTCTTCTTCAGCGAATCCGGCCAGGAGCGATTCCTGGCGCCGTTCCCGTTCCCGGCTGGCCCGGCGCCCCCGCTCCAGCGCCGTGTCAAGGTACGCGAACAGGGGCGCCCGGCCGATGCCCAGCGGGTCGAACGCGCCCGCCTTGATTAATGACTCGATCACGGCCCGGTTTACGGTCTGTAAGTCCACGCGGCTGCAGAAATCGGTAAGGCTCTCGTACGGGCCGCCTTTGTTCCTGGCCCGGACTATGTCTTCTATCGCCGCAAGCCCCACGTTCTTGACGGCGGCCATCCCCATCCTGATGGTGTTGTCGTCCTCGGCCCAGAAGTTGTACCAGCTCTCGTTGATGTCCGGCTTCAGTATCGTAATCCCCATCCGGCCGGCGGCTTTTACGTACTCGACGAGTTTGTCGGTATTGCCCAGGTCGGAGGTGAGGAGCGACGCCATGAACTCGACCGGATAATTGGCTTTCAGGTAGGCCGTCTGGAACGAGAGCACCGCGTACGCCGTCGTATGGGCCTTGTTGAAGCCGTACTGGGCGAAGGGCGCCACCGTATCGAATATATCGGCGGCCACCGCTTCGTCTGTACCGCGCTCGACGGCCCCCTCGACGAACCGGCGCTTCTGGTGCGCCATCTCGTCGACCTTCTTCTTGCCCATCGCCCGGCGCAGCACGTCGGCCTGTCCCAGGGTGAACCCGGCTATCTCGGCGGCGATGCGAAGTACGTGCTCCTGGTACAGTATCGCGCCGAAAGCGTCCTCGAGTATCTCGTCGAGTTTCGGGTGGACGTGCTTCGGCTTCTCGATTCCCCGCTTGCTCTTGATGAAGGTCTCGGTCGCGCCCGAGCCCATCGGTCCCGGCCGGAAGAGCGCCAGTATTGGGACCAGCTCCTTGAAGTTCGCGGGCGCGACGCGCCGGCAGAGGTCGCGCATCCCTTCTGACTCGAGCTGAAAGACGCCGTCGGTATCGGCCCGGCGTACCATCTCATACGTCGGCGGGTCGTCCTCGTCAACGTGCTCGAAGTCTATCTGGACGCCGTGGCGCCGGTTTATCGCTTTCAGGCAGTCTTCTATTACGGTGAGCGTCCGTAGCCCGAGGCAGTCTATTTTAAGCAGCCCTATCTTCTCGACCGAGTACATATCGTACTGGGTCGTAACTTCCGCGTCCACTTTCGCCCGGCAGAGGGGCGAGAACCGGGTGAGCTTGTCCGGCGCGACGACCACACCCGCCGCGTGGACGGAAGTGTGCCGCGTTAAGCCCTCCAGCTCCAACGCCAGGTCGAGCATCTCCCGGCCTTTTGGGTTGTTCTCGTAGTACTCCCGAAGGTACTCGTTTTCCTCCAGCGACTTCTCCAGGGAGCTGAGCGGGTGGATGCTCTTGGTAACCTGGTCCACCTCGCCGTACGGTACTTGCAGTACGCGGCCCACGTCCTTGACGGCCTGGCGCGCGCCCAGCGTCCCGAACGTGATTATCTGGGCGACGCTCTCCTGCCCGTACTTTTTGACGATATAGTCTATGACCTCCTGGCGGCGTCTGTCGCCGAAGTCCAGGTCGAAGTCGGGCATACTGATACGCTCGGGGTTGATGAACCGCTCGAAGACCAGGTTGTGCTCGATGGGGTCCACGCCCGTGATGCCCAGCAGGTACGCGACTATCGAGCCGGCACCGGAGCCGCGGCCCGGCCCGACCGTAATCTCCTCGCTTTTCGCGTATCGGACGATATCCCAGACGATGAGGAAGTAGTCGTCGAACCCGGTGCTCTTTATTACGCCCAGCTCGTGTTCCATCTGGTCCCGAGCCGTCTCGGGCGAGCCGGGGTAGAGGCGGGGCAGGGCCTCGGCGCAGAGTTCGCGGAGGTACTGCGTGCCGGTCTTGCCGTCGGGCGCGTCGAACAGGGGGAGGTTGTAGCTCTCGGTGTCTATCTCGAGGCTACAGCGTTCGGCGATGGCGACCGTGTTGGAGAGCGCGTCCGGCACTTCGGCGAAGAAGCGCGCCATTTCGTCCGGCGTCCTGAAGTAGAACCCGGGTGACGAGAACCGCAGCCGGTCGGCGTCCTTGAGGGTCTTGCGGGTGCCGATGCAAAGCAGTATGTCGTGGGCCCGGGCGTCCTCGGCCCGGAGGTAGTGTACGTCGTTGGTCGCGGCGACGCCCAGGTCCATCTCGCCGGCTATCTCGACCAGCTCCCGGTTGACCTTGTGCTGCTCGGCGAGGCCCTGGTCCATGAGCTCCAGGTAGAAGTTCCCCGCGCCGAAGATGTCCGAATACTCGGCGGCGGCCCGGCGCGCGCCCGAGTAGTTGTCCCGGAGTATCGCCCGCGCCATCTCCCCCTTCAGGCAGCTCGACAGCCCGATTAGCCCGGCCGAGTACTTGTCCAGGACTTCCTTGTCTATTCGCGGCTTGTAGTAGAACCCCTCGAGGTAGCCGACCGTGGCAAGCTCCATCAGGTTGCGGTAGCCCACGTCGTCCTGGGCGAGGAGGACTATGTGCCACCCCGCGTCCTGCGGGGACTTTGCCGTCTTGGAGTACCGGCCGTCGGGCGCGATGTACATCTCCGCGCCGATTATGGGCTTTATGCCGCGTTCGCGGGTGGCTTCGACGAAGCGTATCGCGCCGAAGAGGTTGCCGTGGTCGGTTACGGCGACGGCGCCCATACCCATCTCGGCGACCCGGTCGCAAAGGGGGCCGAGGCGGCACATCCCGTCGAGGGTGCTGTAGTCGGTGTGGACGTGAAGATGGACGAACTCGGGCATAGCGGGTAAGCTTAACTTATTGATAATAATACACTTAAAGGGAATAAAACAGGAAACAGGGTCGACGGATACCATTATAGACCAGCGCGGCGCCGCTGTAAAGCAAATAAATCGCCCCCGCGAATTTTTGTAGTTAACTTATTGAATATACGTAGGTTTCAATATGGGCGAAGGTAGTAAAAAGGGCGACGTCGGAAATGCACGCTAGCGGGCGGTAGTTCAACGGTGAGTGGAAACCGCCCGCTTCAGCGGGCGGAGGTTCACCCGCCGGGCGTTAACGGCAGGTTTCAACCTGCCGGGAAAGAAGCCGCCGTTTTAGGTCCGTAGGCTGAAGCCTACGGTTTACGCTTCGGAGTTGAACCTCCGGCGCATAAATGCGCCGGTTTCGGGCGTCGTCTGTGCGGCGGTTCCGGGAACGGTATAAAATACTTGCGTTTGTTTTGCGCTTTTGTTATATTAAGAGCAACAGTTGAGAACGGTGGTTTATTAGAAAAGTTATTCTTTAGGAGAAGCAAATGGAAACCATCGAACAGAAATTAGACATAATAAAAGCGTACGTTAAGGATATCGCGGGTTCAG
>CBDUXC010000202.1:0-4615 GCA_965371065.1 uncultured bacterium | reverse complement strand
TATCGCCAGCGCCGCCAGTATCACGGCGACCGCGCCGACGCCCAGGATGATTATGTACTCCTGCACGTATCCGGTCTGGAGCTTGCGGAACCCGGCGCCCCCGGTCCGGGTTATCCAACCGAGTAGGTTGACGGCGCCGTCGACGATAGCCAGGTCGAACCAACCCTCGAAGCGGCTGACCAGAACCGTCAGGTATGCCGATAGGTTGACCAGCCCGTCGATGAACCACATATCGAAGAGCCCCCACATCCGACTGAAGAGTACGAAACCCGGGACGACCAGACCGTGGTAGAAGTCGTCGAAGAAGTACTTGCGTTCCAGCACGAACGCGACGGGGCGGAATATCTTGTAGAGCTGTTCGTTGTCCACCCACTTCCAGAGGTAGATAATCGTCGCGACGAAGATGCCCGAGAGGGCCAGAACAACGGAAGCGCCCATCGCGCCGAAGTTTATCCCGTGCTCCTGGTGGAGGAAGACGCTCAGGCCCGAGAACGCGCCGAAGCCGCCGGGGACGAAGAATATCCACCCGGCCGTAACGGAGAATACCGCGAGGACGATTAGCGGTATCGTCATCACCGGCGGCGATTCGTGGGCGTGTTCCGCGCCGGCGGTCCGCGGTTTCCCCGTGTACGAGATATATATAGCGCGGAACATATAGAAAGCGGTCAAGAGCGCCGTCAGGAAGCCGCAGATTATCAGCCACCAATGGCCGTAGTCGCTAACAGAACCCAGTATCTCGTCCTTGGAGAAGAACCCGGCCAGCGGAGGTAAGCCGGCCAGCGCCAGGGACCCGACGATGAAGGTCCACGTCGTCGTCTTCATCTTGCCCGCCAGGCCGCCCATCTCCCGGATGTCCTGGGTGCCGGTCCCGTGGATCATCGAACCGGACCCGAGAAAGAGGAGCGACTTGAAGAACGCGTGGGTAACCAGGTGGAAGAACGCGGCGACCGGGTTACCGACGCCCAGGGCTAATATCATATAACCGAGCTGGCTGACCGTCGAGTACGCCAGAACGCGCTTAATATCAATCTGTACCAACGCGATAGTTGCGGCCAGAAGCGCCGTACTACCGCCGACGAGCGCCACGACGAAAAGCGCCGTAGGCGCCGCTTCGAATATGGGGTAGACCCGGGCGATCATAAACACGCCGGCGCAAACCATCGTCGCGGCGTGGATGAGGGCGCTGACGGGAGTCGGGCCTTCCATGGCGTCCGGGAGCCATACCTGCAGCGGTATCTGGGCCGATTTTCCTATCGCGCCGCAGAAGAGTAAGAGCGCCGCGGCGGTAACCAGCGTCGGGCCGATCGCGCCGGCCTCGACGGCGTGGAATATCTTATCGTAGTCCATCGAACCGGTCAGCGCGAAGAGGAGGAATATTCCCAACATAAAGCCGACGTCGCCGGTCCGCGTGGTGATGAACGCCTTGATGCCGGCGTCGGACGCCGACTTCTTCTCGTACCAGAAGCCGATGAGCAGGTACGAGCAGAGCCCGACCAGCTCCCAGAAGACGAAGAGCTGCATAAAGTTGGAGGCCGTCACCAGCCCCAGCATCGAGAACGCGAAGAGGTTCATATACGCGAAGAACCGGCCGAAGCGTTTGTCGCCGTGCATGTAACCGATGGAGTAGACGTGGATGAGGAACGCGACAATGGCGACGGTTGCCGTCATCACGGCGCTGTAATTATCCAGCATATAGCCGACGTTGATGCTTATCGCGCCCGAGCTAATCCACTCGACGGTGAAGAGCCCGCCGTGGCCGGCCAGGACGCCGGCGAGGAGCGGGATGCTCGCGACGGCGCTCACGCCCATCATCGCGACGGGGAAGTAGCTGGCGCGCGGCTCGCCCATCCGCTTGCCCCAGAAAAGGGCCACGGCGAAACCCACCAGCGGCGCGAACTGGATTATAAAAGCGAGTATTGGCATAACTGACATACTATTCGTTGACTCCCCGCGTTTCGTTTACTTGCGTTATGCGTATCTTTCGTCAGGTTCATACACTCTCGTACGGATGCGCCGGACAGGCGACCCGGGAAGTTCGGTCTTCAGTACCTCGCTCATAGGGAACTCGGAGCACCGGCGCTTGATATATTCCTTCTCTTTTTTAGTAAAGCCGTACAGGTCGAACGCCAGCTCGTTTATCTCGGCTTCCGTTTCTCGTAGTTCGCCGCCTAATCCGGGTTTTTCTTCGGCCCACCGCTCGAATATCGTCAGGGCCGCGTTCAATTCGCCGGAATCCACAGGTATCGGGAACTCTTCGAGGGTCTTCTGGCTGAGCTTATCGTGTTTGCCTTCCAACGTTGCCCGGTAAAGGATATATCGGAGTACGTACGGGTCGCCGGTAACGCCGAAGAGCTCTTCGGTCTCCGGCGGCGAATCGAGCAGAATGCCGTCGCCGTAAATCTCGGCCGTCTCGAGGTCCAGGGCGTGATTGTACCCCCGGAAGTCCGCCGACGCATGTTTAGCGAACGGGTCGTAACCCGTTACGGTTTTTTCAACTTCCTCGATAATCCTCTTATCGCCGTGTACCATAGTCGCCGCGACGTCGTGGGCGGATTTGGATAATTGCGCAATTTCGCGTGCGTCGTTTATGTTTTTCTCTTTAGGGAGCGGTATAGCGTTTAGTACCCTTGTGTAGAAATGACAACGACGCGAACCTTCCATTACTCCAGCCCTAAAACAGAGGAATAGATAGTACCTAGCAATTTCCGTATTAATGAGAGCTGCGGTTATATAAGGGTCGGATAGATCGTACGCGTCGTCGATTTTACAGCCCATTATCGTATTGAAAAAATAAGTTTCCTTAGGCGTAGCATTAAAGACTGCCTGGGTAGTTAAAGAAATGTTAGGTACCAGTACAACTGAGTCCGCGAAGAACTCCGGCGTTTTAGGGTCCGATAATAGCTCTGGTACGTAATCCAAATATCTCCCCTGCCATTCTATAGACCAGGCTCTTATTTCCCTACCGTCTAGTACCTTGACGGGGTTTTCGAACCCGGACGGGTCCTCGGAAACAATTTCTCTTTCGCCGGCGGCCGTACGCCGGGCTGCGCCCCACGCCGCTTTCAGCGGCGTAGGCATCTTCTTCAGCTTCTCGATAATCGGCAGGTCGTCCGGCCGGATGTCGAGACGCCATGACCCGTCGGGCGCAAGCTCGGTCCATTCCCGCTGGTTTATCTCCGATACGGCTATGTCGTCGGCGTCAAAGCCGTCGAGGGACCGAACGCCCTGGACTAACCGGACCTTATGTTCTTTGCCCGGGAGCTTCTTGGTCATTATTAATATTATCGGGTTGACGCTGGCCGTAAAGACCTCGCACCACTCGAGGGGGACGACTTCGTCTATTTGCCACGTGTTTAGAAACTGGCGAGTCGCCGAGGACGCGTCCGCGTCTGCGAGCCCCATCGAAATTATTACGCCCAGCTTCCCGCCGTCTTCGAGCCAGTCGAAGGACTGTACGATGAAGTAGTTGAATATGTCGGTATTGCCCGATTTGAAAACCTGGAACGCCGACGCGTACGCGAGCCGAGCGTCTTCCGGTAAGCGCTCGTTTCGGACGTACGGCGGGTTTCCCACGACGTAGTCGTAATCGCCGGCGGCCCGGTGGACTTCACCGGAAGATAAATACCCTTTCTTGAGGACGTCGGCGAACATCGCGTCGTTCTTAAGGTTGGATATCCCCACCAGCGAATCGAGATTAAAAATGTTGAACATCGGGAGTTCGGGTTTATCTTCCCGGCGCCGTCCTTCCTCAAGCGTGTCCAGTACCAGGAAGAGCATGTTCATCGTGGCTATGTGTGTCGCGAACGGGTTGATGTCGAAACCTACTACGTCCGCGAGGGACCGGAGCCTGGCCGAAGCGGTCAGTCCTTTCGCCTTCCCTGCTTCCAGCTTGCGTCGCGCCGCCGGGACTAGGAAACCGCCGGAACCGCAGGCGAAGTCGAGGACTTTCCCGTCGCCGGCGTATCCGGTTTTATTCAATATGTATTCTACGACTTCTGCGGGCGTATAGAATTCGCCCAGTTTCTTGCGCTTAGCCGGCGGCAGGTACTCCTGGTAAAGTTCCGCCAGCAGGTTCTGGTCGAGTCCCTTGAAGTCGAACGCGTTCAGTATGAAAAAGACTTTCGTCAGGACTTTATCCAGCTCGGTCCCGTCCTTAATGTACCAGTCGAAAATCCCCGGCTCGAAGAACCAGCGGTATATCCCGGCGGTATCACGGTACGCGACGCGTAGGAGTTCGGGGTATTTGTTCTCCAAAACGTTTACGAAAGACCGCCATACGCCGATTCCCCCGTTGGAAATCTTGCGACCGATTAACTCTTTATCTTCGGCAATTCGGATAAACAGTACGCGGTTAAGCGCGGCGTACACAACGTCGTTGAGGTATATTTCTGCGAAGTCTTTCTCGGACCTACCGGACGAAAACGGCTGTACGTCCTTGAACGCCGGATACGAGTTCTCGAAGATTTCGACCGGTACGGCGTATTTGATTTTATGGTGTCTTATCGCCGTTTTAATAAACCGGACATTATCCTTGATAATCGCGTCGTTAATCGGAAGCGAATCGACCGTTTCCAGAGTTTCTTCGAGCGTTTGTAACCCCGGTAAAAATTCTTCT
>CBDUXC010000201.1:0-4616 GCA_965371065.1 uncultured bacterium | reverse complement strand
GTCGGCAGATATCGCTTCGTTTGACCTTAGTACCACCTCTCGTGGCGATATTATCTCACTCGCGGGGGACCGGATGACGCTCCGGCCCACGCCCATAACCAAAAGACCCGGAACCCCCTTACCGGAAACGTCGGCGACGAGAAGGCCGATCCTGCCGCCGCCGAGGTCGATTACGTCGTAGTAATCGCCGCCTACTTCGGTCGCACTTTCGCAGGCGCCGGCGACCTGGATGTAATCGTTGTCCGGCAAGCGTTTCGGCCACAGAGACGCCTGTATCTCCCTGGCTATCTCGAGCTCTTTATCCATCCGCTCTTTGATTACGAGTTCGGCCTGGGCCTTCTTCAGGTTCGCGGCCATTCGGTTAACTTCCCCGGCAAGACGGCCGATTTCGTTGCGGCTTCTAACATTTACGGCGACGTCGAAGTTCCCCGCGCCTATGCTTTCGGCGCCGGCGGCTACTCTCAGGATGGGGCGAGTTATAAATCCTGACAGGATTATCGCCGCCGCTATCCCGAGGGCGCAAACAAGCCCGGTTATTATCAAAACCTGAACTGTCGCGACCGTTAGGTCATCCGATATTTTTCTCTTGGAAAACTCTACGTAAACGCGCCCCAGGTTTTGAATTTCACCCTCGTAAAGCCGGGTAATCGGAGCACCTACGACGATCACGTTATTGTACTCTTCGACCGACTCGCCCGGCTGCAGGAAATCCACACCATCTAAAGGCGTCGTATCGATCGAATAGTCGCGCGGTTTATTTACTTTCGTTACGTCCGGATGAGCCAGCACCGTTTCGTCGGCATCTACGATAACGATGGAAAGAACGTCGTCGTCACGGTTCATCATTTCCCGAACCAACTTCATCAGGTCGAGTTCCGGATCAGAGTCGAGTAACGTTCGCTCGGAGGAAGCGGCGATGTTCCTGGCCTGGGAAATAACCCTGAGTACGACTTCGTTAGTTAAAGCGATCCTTTCGTGCCGTATTACGGTGTAGCCGATCAGCGCAGATATCGATAAAATAAGTAGAACGGCGCCCAGGGCCACCTGAAACCTGAGGGACGATACGAATACAGAGCCTCTGTTTTTTCTATCGTCGTGTATTTTACCGCCGGTCATTCTTAATTACCGCCCCGTATGGCTTCTATTTCCGCTTCCGTTTTTTCTATATATCGTCCCGCTTTCGCGTTACCGGGATCGATGGCCAGAACTTTACGCCAATAGGCTACCGCCGATTCCAAATAACCTTTAGAGTACAGGTCCAACCCCCTATACATATACGATTCTACGAGACGGCCCGACGCTTCGACGTAATGGGGGTATTCGGTTACGACAGGTTCAAGTACGTTTATAGCGTCGGTTACGTTCCCGGACGCCAACAGCGCGTCGGCCCTTTCGTATTGGGTTCGTACGGCGTTCGGGATTTCTTTCGGCGGCTCTTCCGTTGGGACCGCCGCCGCTTCAGCGGCGGCCAGAAGCCGCCGGGCGTTCGCTAGAGCCAGTTTTAACTCTTCCCGGTCGGAGATTTCTTTTAGAGTATCGTTTAGCAAAGCGATGGACTTCCTGTAAAGGCCGCGGCGGTTCAACCTTTCGACCTCGTCCAGTACGCCGGCTACCTTCGCTTCAACGGCCGCCAGCCGCGCCGCCTCTTCTTCCATAAAGTCAGTCCTGGCCAGGTATTGCTTCGTCAGGAAGTCACCGGGCATTACGTTCAACGCGGCGTTAAAAGCCCGGCGTGCCTTTTCCCAGTTCCCCTCCTCCAAGAACGTACGGCCCTCGTCCAAATAACCTTCATATTTGGCTTCGACCAGGTATCGGGTAGCCGTTTCGTTGCCTTCGTCCCATTCGAGTACGTTGTTAAAGCGACGGACCGCAAGTTCGTAATTACCCGCTTCGTAATAAGCGCGGCCTTCGCTCAACCAGGTTTCAATCGTACGCCATTTTTCGGCCTCGGCGCGGACGTCGCGCCCCGGAAACAATGAAAACGTAACGACGTGTTCGAAACCGGTTTCCTTTTTCATTAACGCGTAATCGAAATCGAACAAGTTTTGACTTACGCCGATCCCGAAGGTCGGTACCGCGCCGGTATGGCCGGCTCGGAAATGTACGGTATAAGCGTACGAATACTCGAACCCGATTCTGAAAGGCCCTTCGCCGGCGGTAGAATGTTCTCCGGCCACATTTATTTCGTCGGTCCCGAAGACTTCTTTGGACCACGCGACCCCCAGGTTCAAAGCAGGGCCGGGTTTAACGGTACCGGAAGGATAATCAAAACCTTTAATACATAAACTGCTTACCGACGCCCCAAACGTAAAAAAACCGTATTTTTTCCGTATCGGATAGTCCTGCGGAATCGGGCTGACTACCATCCCCGCGTCTACAAGAGCCGCCGAATACGAATCCGGGTCATAACCTATCCGTCGGTATCGCAAGTCACCGCCAATTGCCAGTATTTTAACAAATTTGTGGGCATATCCACCGGCGAAGATACGGTCGTGGTAGGAAAACCTACCGGTCGGGTTACCTGCGCCGTCATACCCTTCTATATCACCCACCCAAAGATCGCCGAAGCCGAAGGCTAAATCCTTTTTCCCGCCGATCGGTATAGTTGTACCGGCGGTTATAAGGTGAGCGGACGGAGCCGGTAGTTTCCGTTCATTAAAAGAAAACCCGAAAGCCGGGTTTAGCGTAAGGGCGGCCGGGTTCGCGCCGAGCGAGTATAACCCCGCATCGATTACAGTGTTCAACCCGCCGAGAGCGAGCGTACGGGCGCTTATGAAACCATCAGGTAAACGCTTACCGGCGTCTTCGTCGTTGAGAGCGCTAACCCGGCAATATAACAAAACTACCGCGGTAAATATGAATATACGTAAACCGCTCTTCACTTAATTACCGTCATTCCAGTACGAATATAAACCTGTCGGTTCTTTCGCCGTTTACGGGGTCACTGATTCGCAATACCGCGACGTAAACGCCCGGGTCAACTTTCTCACCGCCGTTGTTCCTATAAGCCCATTCGACGAGTTTAGCGTCCGTCGGTTCCAACCGGGTATTGTTAAAAATTGTTTTTACTTTATAGCCGTCAATAGTATAAATCTCCAAAGTAACGTCGGAACCCGCGTCTACTTTAAACGCAACCGTCAAGAACCGCCCGCGAATTCGCGCCGGGTTCGGATAACAATGTAAACCCAGGTCGTCGGCCCGCACGTCCGGGACAGGAAACAGGAACGACACGCAAACGAAGAAAGCGACGGCCCCGATTATACACGTATAAGAAACACTCATAATCCCCGTACCCCTAACACTCCGTTAAACGAGTTTGTACCATATAACGATAGTATTATCAAGGAAAGCCTTACTAGTTTACCGATACGTCTTTACCGTATTACATAGAGAAACGAAAACCCGGCTCCAGCCGGGCTTTTGGTCATTTCGGGGCGGCGGGATTTGAACCCACGACATCTTGCTCCCAAAGCAAGTGCGCTACCGGACTGCGCCACGCCCCGTATCCTATAACCGCTTATATTATAATAAAAATTTGATATTGACGCTAAAGGCTTCCTGGGTACTACCCTTCGGCGATTTGTTCGCCGTCCTTGAACAGGTAACGTTTTATTTTCCTCGTAGTGGTCTTCGGCAGCTCCTCTTTCCGGAGCTTAACGACTTTAACGCGCTTGTAATCGGCCAGGCGCTTGCACGCCTGGTTAACCTCGTCCCGCACCTTTTCCTCGACATATTCGTCGGTGAGCCGCGTACCGTTGGCGGACGCGAATTGTTCGAAGTACTCGAAATCGGGGTAAACGACGGCACCAACTTGTTCACGTCCCGATTTTTCGTCGATTATCGAACAGACCATCACCTCGCTGACAAAGGGGCTCGCCGCGATGTCGGCTTCGACCTCCTCGGGATGTATATTTTTACCCGACGGCGTAACGATAACGTTCTTAACGCGTCCGGTTATATATAAGTACCCGTCGCGGTCTATCCACCCTGCGTCGCCCGTATACAACCAGTTATCGCGAAGTGTCTCGGCGGTAGCCGTCGGGTCCCGGTAATACCCTTCCATAACGTTATCACCCCGGACGATAATTTCGCCCTCGCCGTCTACGCCCGGGTCGTTTATCCGCACTTCAACCCCGGGGATCGGTGGGCCGCTGGACGCGAACTTAATACGGTTGTACGGGTTTACCGAGACTACCGGCGAAGTTTCGCTCAAGCCATAGCCCTGCAGAAGGGGTAACCCGAGGAAGTAAAACGTTTCGGAAATATGCGGCTGTAGCGGCGCCGCGCCCGAGATAAAAATCTTCAATGTATCTAAACCTGCTTTCTTACGGAGTCCTTTGAATAGCGCGAAGCCGATATTTCGCCCCGTTAAGAAGTAGACAGCCCGGACCAGCGACGACATCGAGTAAAACATTACTTTGGTCAGGCCGCCTTTCTCGTTCACGGCGCGGAAGATGCCGGCAAGCATTTTCTCGTACAACAGCGGGACGCCGCACATCACGGTAACGCCGGTGTCGCGGATATCTTCAAGTATCTCCTTTGATTTGAACGAACGCGCGTACGTAATCGAGCAGCCGACGCTCATCGGCGCAAACATCCCGGTCATCGCCTCGAAA
>CBDUXC010000200.1:0-4621 GCA_965371065.1 uncultured bacterium | reverse complement strand
CGCCGCTGGTAATTTCGGAAGACGAACTGGATTGGGCGCTCGAGAAAGTGGAGAAAGTACTAACGACTTACCCGGTCGTCCGTGTGCTCGATCAGTTGAGGGCGGCGCGAAAGCCACGTTCTAGGCGAAACGGAAACCGAGCGATAATAGAAAGACCGACCTTAGGAGGTCGGCTTTTTCTTATATACGCGCCCAAGTTCCCTAAGGCATAAAATGCGTCCCGGTCCTACCCCGTAGCGCTTCCAGAACGTTCGCCGGCGTAGTTACGACGGCGCGGCGCCCGCCGCTTTCCAGAAACGATATAATGCTCTCAACTTTCGGGCCCATACTCCCGGCCGCGAAGTGACCTTCCGCATAGTACCGGCGGGCTTCTTCGAGCGTTACCAAATCAAGCGGACGCTGCTCGGGTTTATTAAAGTCGAGATATACATTATCGACCGACGTAGCCAACACGAAAAGCTGCGCGCCAATATCCCGGGCCAGGACCGCCGACGCCCGGTCCTTGTCGACGACGGCGTCTATCCCCTCGAGCCGCCCGTCTTCTTCATAGTAAACCGGTATACCTCCCCCGCCCGCCGTAATGACTATAACGCCCGCGTCGACCAAGCCCTTAATCGTATCCATTTCCACTATCGCCGTCGGTTCCGGCGACGGAACGACCCGGCGCCAGCCCCGGCCCGAGTCCTCGACCGTCCGCACCTCGGACTGAGCCATGCGGAGCTTCGCCACCGTTTCGTCCATGAACGGGCCGACCGGTTTAGTATATTCGGTAAGTTTCGGATCGTTCTTATCCACGAGCACCTGGGTTATAACCGTCACGACGTTCCGTTTTATCCCCTCCCGCGCGAGCCGGTTCCGTAAAGTCTGTTGGATCATATAACCCATCTGCCCCTGGGTGTCGGCCACGAGTACGCCCAGCGGGATTTCCGGGACCCTGTCCCGGGCCGACTCCGCCATTATGAGCAAGTCGCCCACCTGGGGACCGTTACCGTGAGTAATGACGAGCGCCGCGCCGTCGCGTATCAGCGGAACCAAAGGTCCCATAGACTCGCGGGTCGCGGCGAACTGCTCGTAGATGTCGCCCCTATGCCCCGGCTTGACCATGGCGTTACCACCCAGGGCCAGCACGACCGGCCCGGCGAACGCAAGGTCGTAAGCTTCCGATAAACTGTTTACCATAAAACGTATAAAACCAAAGGCGGGAGCCCGCGCCGCGAGCCCCCGCTATTCTGCCGTTTAACGCGCGCTACTTCAACTCCGGGAACTTCCCGGCCAGGACGTCCTTCAGGCCGGGTTTCCCCCTGGTTTCCAATTCGTACCGAACACGGACTACGGGTTTGTTTACGTCAACCAACTTCGTAAGGTCTATCGGCGTGCCTGATACGACGACGTCGCAAGGCGTGTTGTTAATCGTCGCCTCCAGATCGCCAACCTGTTCGTCGCCGTACCCCATCGCCGGAAGCAAAGTACCGATTCCCGGGTACTTCTGAAAAGTCTCCTTCAACGAACCGGCTAGATACGGCCGCGGGTCTATCATTTCCGCCGCTCCGAAACGCTCGGCGGCCACGTACGCGGCGCCGTACTTCATCCCGCCGTGGGTCAGCGTCGGGCCGTCTTCGACGACTAATACCTTCTTACCTTTGATCGCGTCGGGCTCGGAGACGGTAATCGGCGAGTTGGCTTCGACGACCGCCGCGGTCGGATTAAACTCCTCGATGTTCGCCTTAACCTCGGATATCCCCGCTTCCTCGGCGGTACCCATCTTGTTAATTACAAACACGTCCGCCATCAGCAAGTTGGCTTCGCCCGGGTAATATTCAAGCTCGTGCCCGGGCCTATGCGGGTCAACTACGGTGATGTGCAGGTCCGGAACGTAGAAGGGGAGGTCGTTGTTTCCGCCGTCCCAAACAACGAAGTCGGCTTCAGCTTCGGCCCGCCGGAGTATCTTTTCGTAATCCACGCCGGCGTAAACAACGATGCCCCGGCGGATATGCGGTTCGTACTCCTCCCGTTCCTCGATAGTGCAGTCGTGTTTCTCCATGTCCTCGTATTCGGCGAAGCGCTGCACCTCCTGCGCCACCAGGTCGCCGTACGGCATCGGGTGGCGTACAACGACGACCCGTTTGCCGGCATCGGTCAGTATCTCGGCCACCCGGCGGGTCGTCTGGCTCTTGCCTGAACCGGTCCGCACGGCGCATACGGCGACGACCGGTTTCTCGGACTTGAGCATCGTTTCTTTCGGGCCCAATAGCCAGAAGTCGGCGCCGGCGGCGTTGACCAGAGCCGAGCGGTGCATCACGTACTGATACGAGACGTCGCTATAGCTGAAGACAATGACGTCTATATATTCCCCTTCGATAATGTCGGCAAGGTCGTCCTCGGCGTATATAGGAACGCCGGCGGGGTAAAGAGCCCCGGCCAGAACGCCCGGGTAACGACGGTCCTCTATATCCGGAATCTGCGCTGCGGTAAACGCTATAACGCAATAATCTTCATTATCGCGAAATACCGTATTGAAGTTGTGGAAATCCCGGCCCGCGGCCCCCATAATCACGACTCGTTTTACCATAAACGCACGACCTCCGTAAATCAGACAAGGGAAGAATTTATAACATCCTAGGGGAACAGTGGCAAGGGAATTCGGTGATTTGCTTTTACGCGTGAACCGCTTTATTTATCCGGTGCGAAACCCGCTGACCGGAAACTCTTTACAATTTTCAGCGCATCTGATATACTACCGACCCTTTCAACCCCGTACGTTTGGAGCGGCCTATGGCCAAACAAAAAGAAGACCCGTTCGTCGGTCTCTGGACGATTAAAGACCTTGACCGGTTGTTCGAAAGATTATACTCCCACCGACCTTTAACGGCCACCATGTTCAGGCGGGCCTGGGTCCCGTCGATGGACGTTTACGAGACGCCCAAGGATATCGTCGTCAGGATGGACGTCGCCGCCGTGGACAGGAAGAACCTCCGGATAACCGTAGACGATAACGTACTCGCCATCTCCGGCCGGCGGGTCGAAGCGACAGATAAAGACAACGAGTACTACCACCAGGTCGAAATAGAGTACGGCGAGTTCCGCCGAGTCCTGGACCTGCCGCGGCCGGTGGACGCGGACCGGGCCACCGCCCGCTACGACGACGGCTTATTGTACATAGTACTGCCGAAAACCGAAGTGGAAGTAACTATCCACACGATAATAGAGATACTCTAGAACCGAAATCGAACGGCTCGAACTGCCGCGGGCGGCTTCAAGGACTGCCTGGGGCAGCTTCAAGGACTGCCCAGGGCAGCTTCAAGGAGTGATAGATTTGGCCGACGAGAACGAGATAGAAGAAATCGAAGTTCCTGACGAGCTACCGATACTACCGCTGCGGGGAACGGTAATCTTCCCGTATATGATAATCCCGTTGATGGTCGGGCGCAAGCCCAGTATCAAGCTGATTGACGACGCGATTCGGGGCAACAGGGTAATCGGGCTTTTTTCGCAGAAAGACGCCGAAGTCGAGGACCCGAAGCCGGACGATATCTACAAAATCGGGACCGCCGGGATGATATTGAAGATGCTCAAGATGCCCGACGGTTCGGCCCGCATAATGGTCCAGGGTATTGCCCGGATGGAGATAACCAAGTTCGCCAAGTCCAAGCCCTACTTCCGGGCGAAGGTCGAGCGCCGCGAGGTCGACGAAAAGCCCGACTCTAAGCTCGAAGCCCTTCAACGGAACGTACTGAACCTGTTCCAGACCGTCGTAGAACTCGCGCCTCATCTACCGGAGGACGCGTATATCGCGGCGATGAATATAGACGGGGCCGGCAAGCTGGCGGACTTTATCGCGTCGAACATCAGCATAGAGCTCGAAGAGCGCCAGGCCGTCCTTGAAGCGATTGACCCGCTCGAGCGCCTCGGTCGGTTGAACAAGATACTGAACCGGGAAGTCGAGGTCATGGAGCTCGGCTCCAAGATACAATCGGAAGCCAAGAGCGAGATGGACAAAGCCCAGCGGGACTTCTTTCTGCGCCAGCAGGTCAAGGCGATAAAGAAGGAACTGGGCGAGGAAGACCAATACGCCGTCGAGTTGGACGAGCTGGAGGAACAGCTCCTGACGAAACCGCTGCCCGAGGAAGTAAAAGAGGAAGCGTTCCGGGAGCTCAACCGACTGCGAACGATTCCGCCGCAGGCCGCCGAGTACGTCGTAAGCCGTACGTATCTCGACTGGATAATCGCCCTGCCGTGGCTCGAGGGCAGCGAGGATAAGATCGACATCCCCCAAGCACGGAAAGTGCTGGACGAGGACCATTACGACCTGGACGACGTGAAAGAAAGGATTCTCGAGTACCTAGCCGTAAAAAAGATGAAGGACGATCTGAAAGGGCCTATACTCTGCTTCGTCGGGCCGCCGGGCGTGGGCAAGACGTCGGTCGGGCGCTCCATCGCCCGGGCGATGGACCGGGAGTTCATCCGGATGTCACTGGGCGGCGTACGCGACGAAGCCGAGATACGCGGTCACCGCCGCACTTACGTCGGCGCGCTCCCGGGACGCATCCTACAAGGCATACGCAAAGCCGGTACCAACAACCCGGTCTTTATGCTCGACGAGGTGGACAAGCTCGGGATGGAC
>CBDUXC010000199.1:0-4625 GCA_965371065.1 uncultured bacterium | reverse complement strand
CCGCTAAAAAGCGACGACGGTCGGGAGGCCGCCGCTACCTGAAAAAGAGGAGTAGGGCCGTACCTTCAGGGGTCAATAACCCTCTATGAGGGTGCGGCCACCTTATGGAATCAAAAAAATAAAGGCGGCCAGCGCCGCAAAATAAGGGCGGCCAGCGCCGCAAAATAAAGGCGGCCGGAGCCGCCTTTGAGAAGCGATAATAAGTGTGGTCGCTACAAGAGCGCCGAGACGGTCGCGGAAAGTTCGTTAGCCGAAGCCGTGGTTTCGGCCGCGGCCGGCGCGATTTCGCCCAGTTTCTCCTGAGCTTCGGTGAGCTTGCTCTTGACTTCTTTTGCGCCTGCGGCCTTCGTCGGGTTGTCGGATATCTGGTTCGTCAGGTCGGTCATCACGTCCGGTATCTTTTCCATAACCGCCGGGATGTCGGTGCCGAGGCTCGCGAGGATGTCGGGTACGTCGGCGACGTTTTCAAGGGCTTCGACGAGGATTACCCTCTCGTCGTCGCTCAAGTCACCGGCAATACCCGCGGTGGCCGCCGGGTCGCCGAGAACGTCTGATATGCCGTAGGCGGCGCAAACGTTGTTGATGGCTTCGGTCGCCGCGTCCAGGCGGGCGGTACAGTCTTCGAAATTGGCGGTTATCTCGTCTATCTGCGCGAGCAGTTCGTCGGCTTTGGTCGTGTCTATGTCGCCGCCGGCGACGTTGCCAGCGTCGAAACCGAAAACCGAAACCGCCGTTAAAAGACCGAGTATTATCGTAAGCTTTTTCACGCGTTTTCCTCCTTTCCGGATAGGACTTTTTAAACGGTCCGTATATGTTATCAAATTCGGCGGAAAAGTCAACCCTTAACGTCGACCGGAGGCGCCGTAGTTCAACTTAAGCGGTAAATAAACCGTCCTTTACGCGTCGTAACGGTTAAACCGTTGCTTTAATCGGCGTGTCTATCTACGGCGGCCGGTATTCCGCCCGTAGTTTTTCCTTGTGTTTTCCGTTTTTTTATATATATTGAGTACGCACTAGGGGCGTATCGGTTGGAGGTTTACTTTCAGGGTAAAGGAATAGCCTGAACGAAAGGAGACCGATAATTCCTCGTACCGGGAGGCGACGCATAATGAGGTTAACGGGTTTAATAGCAGTAACATGTATAGCTTTAATAATCTCCGCTGTTTCCGCCGGGCCGACGGATATACCGTCGGATAACGGCGAAGGAGAAACGACGGTTATAGACACGGAAACGGCCGCGAAGCTGGCGATGGTCGCGTCGTATCACAAGCAGTACGGACAGGCGTTAAAGCACAATTTGAAGTTATTTGGGAAAACGGATCGCGTATTTGTTAGTTCTTTCGACCTGAGTTCGTTAGACGGGAACGAAAAATTTTACACGGTTACCGTGTATCGCGGCGAAGGCGAACCGGAGAGCTTGGAAGAGATCAGCGAACGCGTCGCAAAATGGGCGGAAGGCGTGGCGTCCTTCGCGGAAAAAAAGGAAGACGGAACGTACATATTAAATCGGCCGGATCCGGGTTCAATTCAAAATCTGTACTTTTTCGGTACGTTCGACGAATTCTGTAATTATTATTCGTGCGTGGTTCCCGCTTCTACGTCCCAGGGTTTCTTATTCAGGTTCGATAGAGGTATCTCGCCTTATTCGTATCTCGGCGAACTCGGTCGGGTGATTCTCGCCGCCGACCTCGGCGTAGAAACGGCCGACGTGGAGATTACGGTAGTTACATCGGGTCTAGCCTTTTTATGCGAAGTCTCCGGCGAAGAATATATCGTTGATTTATCGGGGTTCCACCTCGAGAAATCGGCCAAGATAATAAAGGGCGAAGCCGTCGCCGAATTTATCGAAAAAGGCGGGTCCGAATCCGCGAGCGAAAACGGGCCGGCTACCCCCGTGGAGGAAGCCGCTAAAGAGGAGGATATAACGGCCTGGTTGTTCTACGTCGAACTGATAGAGGATAAGTACGGTTTCGGGCCGGGCCCGAGTATAACCGCGGACTCCGTGAACCCGGTCCTGATGGGGCACAATGAACGGACCCTCTACCAGGACGGCTCGTCGTCTACTATTTTATATCACCCGATAGAAGGGGTTGAAACGGAGGAGTAGAAAACCGGGTCATTAACCGGATAGGCGTTTTAATAACCGCGAGATCGATCGCCCGGCATATGTAACGCGTTATCTTAAGTTTACGGAGTCCGGGTTGAAAACGGCCCGGTAGGTCTAAAACGGCACAATCAAAAAAAACTTGACTCCGTGCGGTTCTTAAGTTATATTTAGCTAGATTCGGGTGTTAACCCCGAAGCGACACGCTAGGTTTTACGTGAAAGGAGAGTACGATGTTTAAGCATAATCTTATCGTCGTTACCATTTTAGCTTTAGCGACCGGCGTTTTCGGTGCCGAAATGCTTTCCGAAGCCGGTTACGGCGGCAGTACTGTACCGGACACCTCCGTTTATCGGGACGACTTGTTAGACCCGACCGACGGTACCGCTGAAAACGCGATTACCTGGAACGCGGGTTATACGTCTGCCTGGCCGAGCTTTTCTAGTTCGTTCGCCAACTACTTCGACATCGCGGATTATGGGGTGACGGGGCCTGTCGCCGTTCTTGAAGTCGAGATCGGCTGTACGTCGTGGTGGGGCTATACCCTGAGCAGCGACCAGTTCGACGTGTTCGTTGTTCCCTGGGGCGGCTCTCAACCGGACGAAAGTACCGTCCTGGGCGAGTATTCGGGTGTATGTACCGATTTGGACGTCGGTTCCTGGCCGACTATCAATTGGAACCCGTTTGATTTAGCCCCGGCGGGCAGAGATGCCATAATGGTCGACGACGAGTTCGTTGCCGGCATACACCAACACTGGACCGACGGTCAGTATGACTTCGGTGTCGGCATGGATTATAGCTCGGCGCCTATAATATGGTTCTACGTGTATACTGGTATATGGCAATCCGGTGTGGCTTATGGGGGCTACTCAGGTGCGATGTTTGTCAGGGTAACCGTGGGACCGGGCATCATCGACGAAACCGACCCGACCATCACGAATATATATCCGTTTGACGAAGACTATCCTAGCGGCATACCGCCGGACGAGAACTTCGCCGGCTGCCACTGGGAGGACGGCGACCCCGAGACCAACTTAGGTATTGACGTCGGAGCTTCGTCTTTCACAGTTTACGACGCCAGCATGGACCTCGTGACGGGTATACTCGTTATCGACGACGCCGACCTCTTCGACGTAATAGTCGACTTCGAAGGTGACGACCCCTGGGATGAGGGCGCCACGTACACTGTCGAAACCGAGACCTTCGACCTGGCCGGCAACTCGGCCAGCGAACTCTGGACCTTCGACACAGGCTACACGACCATCACTGACTCGTCCTTCGGCGCCATCAAGGCCGGTTTCGCGCAGTAAAGTGTTTTTAACGAACTAAAAAAGGCGGCCCGAGTGGGTCGCCTTTTTCCATATCGCGTACGTAGGGGCCGGGCTTTAGCTCGGCCTTTATGTTATTGGTATCTAAGCGGTCGTTAAACGACTGGTTATATCGATTATAAAAATATTAATCCGCTTTCTAAGTCGTTATGGTTGTTACCACGTATATTGGAGTAAATCATTAAACGGTTAGCATTTAACACTTGACACGATACTACGTGTGTGTTAAGAATAAGTCAAAGGATTAGATACCGCTTGGGTACGCGACGTAAAAACAAAGGAGGTACGCGATGTTTAAGTATTTAACGGTTATCGTTTTCCTCGTAGGAGCGTCGGCGGTTTTCGCTATCATACCGATTAACGCGCCCGTTGAAGCCGGCGCGGCGGTCGACGCGTTCCGGAGCGACGGAACCTACAATTTCTATTACGCAGGAGACCCGACGTGGCAATTGTCTCCGACCTACTATATAGGCGTTGACTTCGACCCTATGGATAACGAAGGCGATACTACTGATTCCCCTTACGAGGTAACTTACGTCGATTCCTTGTGGAACTACGACCCGGACGGCGCTTACGACGTAACGATTTACGTATGCGACGACGTCGGAGGTGTGCCCGATTTGGCCAACCCTCGCTACGAGTACGGACCGTACGAACCCGAATATTACGGGAGCTGGGACGAGCACGAGGTTTCGCCTCCCGTCCAGTTTAACAGCGGCCAAATATGCTGGGTCGTATTCGACGTATCGCATCCCGACGGCCATCCGATTTCCGACGGCGACGGTAATTCAGGGCATTCCTGGATTAGCGACGACGGTTCGTCCTGGGACCTTGTGGAAGAAGCGGGGGGAGTCGATTGGTGCATCGAGGTTTACGCCGAGCCGGGTGAGCCGCCGGACGACGACGACCCGCCTTACGTTACCGACCAATACCCCCTCGACGAGGACTGGCCCGGCGGCGTACCGCCGACGGAGGATACTGCCGGCTGCCACTGGCAGGACGGCGACCCGGCATACAACGTCGGAATCGACGCCGGCACGTTAATATTTGAAGTCAGAGACCATAACGGTAACATCCAGGCAGGCGAATTGGACGTAGACGACAGCGACCTCTTCGACGTAATCGTCGTTTTCGACGTTCAGGGCTTATGGGGAGAAGGCGAGAACTACGCCGTCGAGACGGAGTGTTACGAC
>CBDUXC010000198.1:0-4629 GCA_965371065.1 uncultured bacterium | reverse complement strand
CGTTCGGAACGAGACACGGACCGTTAAAGGGACCGGGGTTGTCGACGGGGTTACCTGTCAGATAATGGAGGTTACGTTCTCGGACGACGAGAGCGGGCTGGAGCGGATTTATATTAAAGACGACGAAGAGAGTCGGTTGGACGTTTATGGAATTGAGAGCGTAACCGATGGAACGGCCGACGAGACGTACTACTTCGATGCCCCGGTTCCGTTGCTCGAGTACCCGTGCTACGTCGGCGCGAGCTGGGACGTTTACTCCGCGAAAGGTCTCAAGCCGTCGGACGTCCCTTTCGCCGGGTTCGAGGACGATGACCTTGACGACGACGGTATACCAGACTCCGCCGACGTAACCGTAAGCGCGGACGTAATCGCCCGGGAAGACGTGAACGTTATAGCCGGAGCTTTTAGCGGCTGCTTCAAGGTCGCGTATACGTTCGATATCAGGGTTTATTTTTCGGAATGGGGCGAATGGCAGATGGACGCGACTTCGTACCAGTGGTTCAAACCGTACGTAGGGTTCGTACGGAGCTATACGGTTATAAACTTGCCTACGCCTTTACCCGACTCGGAGGCTACGGAGGAGCTTCTTTCGTACGACCTTCCGCCGTAGGCCGTCGGTTGAACCGGAAAAGACGTCCCGTAGTTTACGCTGCATAACGTTCCAAGCGGGGGTTTTCCGGGTGGTGGTGCGCCGGGCTTGGGGTCGGTTGCGCATCGGGGTGCGGCGAAGGTCTTGACCGCGGTTACGCCGTCTATATAAGCGATGTAACGTAAGTAACTAACGACGTAAACTAGTTACCGATAATAACGGTTGGCGATTCGTAAAGCCGCTTCGTGTGACTACAGGGGTTCTTGAGGTATCGGGCGAAACGATTAGTAGATTTAAACGTTACAGCAAAGGGGTTTTTTCACTTGACACGTATTTTAGCGTATGGTAGATTTTCGAAAGTTGGAGGGGTCAAGTAGCGATTCCCTAGAGCCTGAGTGCTGGGGATAGCAAAGGTGTATTAGTTTGGCGCTGCACAACTAGCTTCTTCAATCGTATTTAACCCTTTGATGACCGAGGTTTTTAGAGGAGGTGAAAGGTAGTAAGGGGAATCGAGTTCAAAAGAGGGTTTAGTAAAACCGATAAAGATAAATAGATAGAGAGTTTAAGGGATTTTCTTAATATTGAATTGCCGAAGTAGAAAGGGGGCAAACGCTTTGAGAGCACGAGGAAATTCGGCCCGGATAATCTTTGCCGCGGCGCTTATGATGTTGTACGCGAGCGTGGCTTTCGCCGGTAATACGGGGATTATCTCCGGTTTGGTTACCGACGAAAACGGTAAAGGTGTAAGCGGAGCCCTGGTGGTCGTAAAAGGCGCGAATATGTTCGCGACGACGAACGCCGACGGGTACTACGTCGTCAACGGCGTCCCAGTCGGTTACTTCGACGTCAAAGCGTCTCGCGTCGGATACAGCGAGATGAACGTGACCGGTGTAAAAGTAGTTGCCGACCTTCGAACGAACGTGAGTTTCCAGCTCCAGTCCAAGATTACCGGCACGCACGTCATCCCGGCCGAGAGACCGTTGATCGATTTCAAGGTAACAGCGACAGTGGACACGATCGACTCAGATGCGATAGATAAACAGGTAGTTAACGAGTTTGCCGATATGCTCGCGCGTACGCCCGGTATCGTTTACGAGAACAGCGACGCGAGTACTCTGAACCTACACATCCGCGGCGGACGCGGCAACGAAATCGCTTACATCGTTGACGGCATCAACATTACTAACCCGGTAGTCGGCGGGGCCGGTATGCAGGTACCGGTCGACGCCATCGCCGAGATCAATGTCATCAAGGCCGGTTGGGACGCCGAGTACGGCGAAGCTCAGTCGGGGATCATCAACATCAGTACAAAAGAAGGCCGTGACACTTATACGGGTAACGTGGACGTGGTTTACGAGGTATTTACCGGTAATCACGACAAGAGTTCCCACAAATACCTTGAAGCTACGGGGTTGGAAGACGGAGACATACCTCTGGTAACGTGGGAAACGCAGACCCGTCAGACGAAGTACTCCAAGGTGTCCGGTAGTTTCGGCGGTCCGATTATCAACCCGTACATGAACTACTTCGTAAGCGGCGATTATATGCGGGATTGGACCGTATACCCGCTTCCCGACCCGGATATCGAGTGGAACGCCAACGCCAAGTTGACGATTAAGCCGTCGAGCCGTTATCGCTTCAGCTTTAGTGCGGGTAAGTACCGGGACGACCACGACATGTACGACATCCAGTATCAGTACGTCCTGGACGAACACTACCTTCACAGGATGCAGGATTCGTTGCGTTTGAGCGGAAAGTGGACTCACAACGTTACCGATAGCGCGTTCTACGCTGTAACCGGCGGTATGTTCAGAGAGCATTATAAACAAAACACGGACGATAAGTTCTGGACCGATTATAACCGCGACCCGCCTAACCCGCAGTCCGACCCGACCGGTTGGTTCATCACCGACGGGGACTATCCGTTCTATCGAGATAGGTACCAGAAGTACTACAACGTCAAGGGCGAATTCACGTATAATATGGCCCGCGTGTCCGCGGCCGGAGGCGCCAGTAAATTGGCCGAGAACCAGATAAAATCCGGGGTCGACTTAAAACTCTACGACCTGGACTACTACGAAGTGTACGCGCCGTCCGGCAATATCTACACGGACATTTACTACGTGGAACCCCATTCGTACGCGGCTTACGTTCAAGATAAGCTGGAATACTCGGGGATGATTATAAACATAGGCGTCCGGTTCGACATGTTCGACCCGAACACCGATTACCCGATCGACCCGTGGGACTTCCAGTACACGCTCGACGGTACGCCGATAAACCCGGATTCGCCGTACGAGACTTATAAAGATACGCCGAGAAAGAAAGCGGATAAGACCTATCAGTTAAGCCCGCGTATCGGCGTAAGTTACCCGATTACCGACCGGGATAAGTTACACTTCTCGTACGGTCACTTCTTCCAGACGCCGCCCTACGCATACCTTTACGAATCGACGCAGCTAGAGCTAAACACGAGCGGGTATCCTCTGATGGGTAACCCGGACCTTAACCCGCAGAAGACGATCCAATACGAAATAGGTGTCGAACACCTGTTCACCGATACTCTGAAAGCCGACGTGTCGGCGTACTTCAAGGACATCAAGGACCTGCTCGATACCGAGCGTATTGATTACGAAACGGGGCAGAACTATACCCGGTATATAAACGCCGACTTCGGGAGTGTCCGCGGTCTTGAGATCAAGATAGACCAGCGGGTAACGAAAAACTTCTCGGGTTCGGTGGGGTATACGTTCTCGATTGCCAAGGGTCTCGCGTCGAGTATTTATCAAGGTTACAACTACGCGTACCGTACCTGGACGGCACCCATACGCGAGAACCTGCTTAACTGGGACCAGACGCATACGCTCGACTTGATGTTCGACTACCGCACGAACCGCGAGAACCATAACTACGGCATAAACACGACCGTGGTTTACGGTTCCGGTATGCCTTATTCGAAGCCGAAAGAAGGGTCCGGGCAGCCCGAGGTTAATACGCAGCGGATGCCGTGGACGATGGACTGGGACATAAGAGTCAACTACGACGTGGATTTCCTGGGCCTGAACTACAGCGCGTACTGCGAAGTGATTAACATCCTGAACCGCAGGAACGTATACAACTTCGGCGCCGGCGAAGGCGACGGCGCAGGTTCGGACTGGATTCCGTTCTACTACTTCTACGGCGACGCCGACGGGCCGTACGACGACCTCGAGGTATGGGGCGACCCGATGCGGCTGCGTGTTGGATTTAGCGTAGGCTTCTAACAGTATACAAAGGGCGGCCGGTGTTTCCGGCCGCCCATAGCATAAGCCTGTTGAAGCGGACCCGAAAGGAGTGAACGACTTTGATTAGGCGATATAAACTTTTCCGGCCGTTGCGTCTATTGGCTGTGGGCCTGATTATTCTGGGCGCAGTCGTGCTGTCGGTATCGGCCGTGAAATATAAACACCCCGGGACCGGGACCTACGGGCGCGTCTCGGCGTTCGGTTATATGGACGCCGGGCAGCTCTGGTTAAAGGTCTGGAACATTATGGGGTGCGGCGACGCGTCCGGCGACCACGCCGGCGAATGGCCCGGAGGTTCAGGTGCCGGATACGTTTACACCGGCAACTACTGGTTCGGCGTGGCCATAGGCGAGACGATTTACGTAATCCAGGAGTGGCAATTAACCGAACTCGAGTGGCACCCGTTGGCGCCCTGTGAGAGCCAGATCCTGATGAGTAACGACGCCAACTGGTCCGAGTTGCCGTACGTGGAAGCCGGCATCCCCGCGGACCCGGTGTCCGACCTCGACTGCTTTACCTGGTGCGACGACTCGGACGCCGGCGAAGCCGGTCCATTAGGCCTGAAAACGTATATGCGCGGGTACTCGTGGGGCGTTCCCGGCCACGACGACTGGATTATCTTCGAGTACAAGGTCTGGAACAATCACGGCAGTGCAATAGAGGGTTACTTCCTCTCCAACCCGTACGACAACGACTGCGGCGGCGGCCTCGACTACATCGACGACCTGGTCCTGTTCGAGGGCAACGACTCCACCG
>CBDUXC010000197.1:0-4655 GCA_965371065.1 uncultured bacterium | reverse complement strand
TTAATCTCTTTCTCGGTAAAGGTGAGCCTGGGCGCGCCCATTTCGCCGGTTGGGTCGTCACTTGTATAATGCACTTCGATCGTACCCGAACCGTCTTCGTTCAGGACGAGGTCTTGGTCATAGCTGATGCAGCCGGCGGCCAGTACGGCGGCTGCCGTAAGTCCCGATAGTACCTTCAATTTCTTCATATAAAGCTCCCCGTTTCCGAATTAGGCAACGGCCTTACTTATCGCCCTTTTCGCTTTTTTTCGTCTCCAGGGCTTCACGTAAATCGAAAAGCAAGACGTAAAATTCGTACGCGGCGCGGCGCAACGGATTGCCTATTACGACCAGAACTACTCCGACGACGATCTCGATAATACCGACTTTCACGAACCCGAGGAGTAGCGTAACCAAGCCGGTGATAAAGAGGAGAATACCGCTTACCGTGATAACTGGCACGGCGATTACGTGGAGTACTTTTACGACGAACGGCCCGACGGTACGTTTAAAACCGAAGAATTCAACTATTACCTTTCTGAAACGTTTCGACAGGATAAACGGTACGGCGAACGTTACTAAAATTAGTAGGATTAGGACGGGCGTGACAAAGACCGTGATAACGGCGATGATTATCGCTACGTATATCTCAAGGTCATAGCCGACAAGCCCGCCATGTTTCTTGAAAGTTGCCGTCATATCCACATCGTTATTAATGAGGTCAGAAAGCGTGTACGACCAGGTTACGGCCTCGCCGTCACGGGACAGCGTGCCGTTGGTGTCGGTAACGTCGAAGGGGCAAACTAACTCATATTCGAACTCGTAATCTTCAAGGTCCGTCGTATCCCCGACGTCCTTCGTAAACGAAATCGTTTGCATGAACGACACTTTGTCGCCCAGATCGTTCAGGTAGAAAGTTTGGTAAAACATGTCTCGGACGGCGAAAACGCCGTAGTCGTTCAGGCCCGCGACGTCGTCGAAGTCTATTGCGTATGTTATGCTGGCGTAATATTCTTCGGTTTCAGGTTCCACAACAACGTCGCGAACGGCGAGGTTCGAACCCCCGTACGAAGCGACGATTTCGGCTTCGGTAAACGGAAGAACGGGCGTACCGTCGGTGCCTTCAAAACCGCCGCCCGTGTAGTAAATCCTCGCCGTCCCGGAGCCGTCGTAATATAAATACATCCACTGGTCGTAGTGCATACATGCGGCCGGAAGAGCCACCGCTAACATAAATCCCGATAGGATTTTCAGTCCTTTCATAAAAGTGCCCTATTTACTACGCCGGCGATTACCAGGTATCGGCTTTAATTTTAACCTTTTTCCTTTTTTATCGCGGTTAACGTCTCACGTATATTGAAGAACAAAAAGAAAAACTCGCAGGCCGCCCGCCAGAGGGGATTGCCTAATACGACGGCGACGACACCGATGATAATAAGTATTATACCTATGTCTACGTCCAACACGAGCAAAACGGTTACACCGCTCCAAAAGCAAAAGGCGCCGCCTACCGTAATAATTACGAGCCCGAGCGCGTAAAGTACTTTGATGACAAACGGACCGACCCACCGCTTGAAGCCGAAGAACTCTAGAACCGTTTTCCTGAACCGTTTCGATAGACCGAACGGTATCGCGAACGCTATTATGACCAATAGGGTCGATACCGCCGTACCGACGACGAGTATGAGCGTTTCGTACTTCTCGACCCATTCCGCGAAGCCGGCGCCGCCGATGATCCCACCACCCGGCGCGCCAGCCGGTTTTTCGTATGTCGCGGTCATCTCTACAGTATCGTTTATCAACTCGGGCAACGTGTACAACCACGCAACCGTACGGCCGTCGCCGGATAAGGTTCCATTCGTCTCGGTTACATCGCCAGGGCAGACCAGCTTGTACGTAAACCTGTAACTATCGAGCATGGAAGTGTCTTCGACGTCCATAGTTAAGGAGGTAGTCTGCATAAATGACAGGGTATCTCCCAGGTCGTTCACGTAAAAGTTCTGGGCCAATTTATCCTCGAAAGCGAACGCGCCGTAGTTGTTCAAATCCGCAACATCGTCGAAGTCTATCTGGTAAGTTACGCCGGCTTGGTATTCGTCGCCTTCCGCATCCGGGACGACGTCCCGCACGACGAGCTTTGAACCCTTATACCCGGCGACGATTTCGTTTTCAGTGAACGGGAGTACGGGCGCGCCGCCTGTACCTTCCGGGTCGTCGCTGGTGTAGTGGACGATGACCGTCCCCGAACCGTCGGCGTTTAACGTCATCTTCTGGGTATAGTTGATGCAGCCTGCGGCCAGTACGATAACTGCAGCGAGCGACGTTGCGAATATGATTTTCCTTTTCATGACGCGTCCTTTTCGGTTCTTAATACCAATGGCCGGAAATAAACTGCGGTATTGTAAGGTTTTACCGCGGACGGGGCAAGTTTTTTCGACGGACGAAAAGAACCGCCTGTAGTAACAGGCGGTGTGGCGGTATAGATATACTTACGGATTAACTAGGGGTTTGCTTTACTGAGTTATTTTGTATAACTTCCCGCTCCACAGCACATCGACCTGTTCGCCCAAAGCGAGATACTCGGCCAGGTCAGGCTCGGACAAGAGCAGTTCGAAGTACTCGTCGGAGCCGAAGGCTACTTCGACGGTTTCGTACGCTCCCCGGTCCTCGCCGATTGACAGGTCCACCCAGACGCCGTTCTCGACCGCGAAGGCCCGCTCGCCGGCGTACCGTAGTTGCCCGTCGGTCGCGCCGTGAACGGCGGTCGTTACTTCTTTCATCCCGCCGATAACCCGCGACTCTTTAACGCTCAGTTCGGCTTCGGTCTGTACTCTATTCCAACCCGGCGCCGGGACGCTGCCGTTTCTCGCGGCGAAGGTGGCTGCGCCGCCGAGCCATCCGGCCCGGTCCTCGGCCGCGGCATCGGGCGCGCCGCCCCACGTCCTCGGGTAGGTGACGCCGGCGGTCTTGGGTGCCGTGTCCTCGACAAGGTACGACGTGTAAGGCGTGACTATCCCGTACTTCTTGCTCAGCGCGATTACCGCGTCAACAAGCTTTTCGTCCTCGCCGCCGAGACGTATCTCTTCCAGCAGGTAGCCGATTTTACGAGCGGCCCATAAAGGCGCTACGAACGGATTATCCTCGTCGGACCGGGTAATCCTGGGACCGGCGAACGCGTAGCCAACTTTTTTCCCGCGCCTTTTGCCCGTTATTGTAACGTCCGACGGCGCCGCGCCCTCATAACGGCCTATAACGATTAGTTGGGTTCCGGCGAAGATGTCAGGGGTGTCCGGCGGATAGACATCGTAAACGTCTCCGCCGCCCCAGTCTATCTCCACGTCGCTCAGTACCGGGTTCGCGACCTTGTCGTAAAAACCGGTTACCGCGAGTTCGATGTCCTCGCCCGGTTCCACGTATCGGGTCAGGCCGCCGTTCTCCCGACTGAGCCCGTCGAGCAGGTCCGTGTTGACCTTGTACCCCGCGCCGAACACGAAGAGTCTGATCCCGTTCGCGTCGTTTGTGGCGGTTACGTTATTAATTATATCCAGAGTATCCTTCTCGCCGACGGTCGGTTTTCCGTCCGTCAGGAAGACGACCATAGACGTAAGTTCTGAGTCGCCCGGCGAGCTTACCGCGGCCAGGAGCGCGTCGTTGACGTTAGTCCCGCCGGCGGCTTCGATTGCGCGGGCGAACTCGAGCGCGTCCTTGACGTTCCCCCTGGTCGCCGGGACCGTCGTCTCCCGGAACCGGCGGACCGTCTCGCTGAACGTTATCAGGTTAAAGCGGTCCCGTTCGCCCAATCGGTTCAAGCAGTAGGCCAGCGAGTCCTTCACCTGCTCGATCGATTCGCCGGCCATGCTTCCGGACGTGTCCATTACGAAGGTTATCTCCTTGGCCGTTTCGCCTTCGTCGGCCGCGGTAGGAGGCGTTAACAACATCAGGAAGTACCCGTCGTCGGCCTCGGGTTTATGGGCAATTATATTCGCCGCTACATCGGCGTCGCCCAGCACGTAATAGAGCAACAGGTCCCGGTCCGGCCATACGTCCTCGGCGTGGTAACGCGCTTTGATACCTGTCCCGTCGTCCAGGGTCTCAACGTCGAGCTCGTGGCTGGGCGAATAGACGGTCTTGACGCCGCCTTCGGCCCGGACGTTCACCGTTACGTCCACGTCCTCCAACGGCTTCACCGAGAAGCGTTCGGTGTCGAGGGGATAGACGTACTTGACGGTCCCGCCGTCGTAGGGCAGTACCTCGGTGTAGCTAATCTCGACGCGCTTCTCGCCCTCGGCCGGGATAGGATAGATGCGGCACAGGAACGCCTCCCGGCCGACGTACTCGAGGAGCGCCGGGTCGCGGTTCTCACGGACCAATTCACGATATACGCCCGCCGCCTCGTCAACGTCGAGTATCTCGCCCTGAATTGGAACGCCGTCGACCTTCAGCGAGAAGTTATCGACCGCCGCGCCCTCGGGCAGGGGGAAGACGTAGGTGCCTTCCAGGTCCACGGTGTACGGGTTGGCGAAGACCTCGTCCACGTACGTGGTCGCGACCTGGCCGTCTATCTCCACGTCGACGTGGTGGTACTTGATGTCTATGTAGTGGACCGTCTCCGGGGGTTCGTGGCGCCAGTGCGGTGGCCACGGCCAGGGCCAGGGGTGCGGGTATGGATATGGGTA
>CBDUXC010000196.1:0-4664 GCA_965371065.1 uncultured bacterium | reverse complement strand
TACAAATGTACGAAAAAGTCGCGGCAAGATCCGGCGAATTAGTACTCCAACGCATGACAGAAGAGAGTTTTCATTCCTTTTTGCCGAAACCCCTGCCGCCTACCCCGGCGATTAAGTACGATAACGAAATGAACGTCCTGCTGGAAAAGGCTATCGGCGCGCTTTGCCGCCTGGACGGCGCGACGTACCTTTTACCGAACCCTGACATTTTTATTTATAGCTATGTGAGAAAAGAGGCGGTTTTAAGTTCGCAAATAGAAGGGACCCAGACGACACTTGTCGAGTTCCTTGAGGCGGAGAAAGACCTCGAGAGGAGAAAGACCGATTACAACATTGGGGAAGTATCGAATTATATTGATGCTATGCGCTACGGACTTAATCGCTTAAAGAAATTGCCATTGTCGAGTCGGCTTATCAGGGAAATCCATAAACGACTAGTAACGGGTACCCGAGGTGAGCACAAATCCCCAGGCGAATTCCGTAAGACGCAGAACTGGGTTGGCGGAACACGGCCGGGCGACGCCACATTCGTTCCTCCACCCGCGAGCGAAGTTATCCCCAGTATGAGCGACCTAGAAAAATTCCTCAACGACGAGAGCCACCAAATCCCAGTGCTAATAAAGGCAGGTTTGGCTCATGCCCAATTCGAATCGATTCATCCCTTTCTCGACGGGAACGGCCGGTTAGGGAGGTTATTAATAACTTTTATGCTTTGCATTGAAGGCGTCCTGAAAGACCCGCTCTTGTATTTAAGTCTCTATTTAAAAAATTTCAGGTCCGAGTATTACGATCGGTTAGATGCGGTCCGTCGAGACGGCGATTGGGAGGGGTGGCTAAAATTTTACCTCCGCGGTGTGAGGGAAGTTTCCAAGCAAGCTACCGAAACGGCGAAAAGAATCGTCGACTTACGTGAAAAAGACCGTAAACGAATACAGGACCACAGTAGATCTGTCAAAAACGCTTCAAAGCTTTTAGACATACTCTACGAATCTCCCTTCATCACAGCGCCCGAAGCAGCAGCCTTCCTGAAGGTGACTGCGCCTACCGCAAGGAAAGTACTCAATACCTTGGAAACAATAGGTATATTGGCGACCGGCAAAGGCCGAGGACGAACGAAAACGTACCAGTACGGGGAATTTATCAGTATCATTACAAGCGGTATCGAATCATAGTCTTCCTAGTTCATATATGGGCTACCGTATCGCCAACCGCGGCAAGTACTACTGGTTCTTCGGCGTGTTAGAAATAACGGCCGACTTGTTCGGTCCTATTAACAAGGTAGTTATATGGAATACGACTCCGCCGCGTACTGCGGCCTGTACTGCGGCGCCGAGCTCCACGACTGCCGCGCCGAGGAGCGAGGATTTAACGGGATAAGCAAGGAATAAGCCGGAAGAAGGTAACGAGGAGAGGTTATGGGCGCGTTAAAGCGAGCGAGCGAGAGCGCGCGGCGTTCGGCGTTTCGGATACCCAGGTTGGCCCTGTGGGCCGGCGTGGGGGTTTTTATGCTCGGCGCCGCGCACGCCGACGAATACGTTTACTGGTACCACTGGGGACGCGAGGGAACCGCCGCCGGGCAATTCGATTATCCGTGGGACGTTGCCGTGTCGTCCGGAGGCCGGGTCTACGTGACCGATACCGGAAATTGCCGCGTCCAGTACTTCAACCTCGACGGCTCGTACTTGGGCGCGTGGGGTTCGCCGGGCTCGGGCGACGGCCAGTTCCAGGAACCTACCGGCATAGACGTGGCGCCGGACGGGAGGATATACGTCGCTGATAAGACCGCCAACCGCGTCCAGTACTTTACGCCCGAAGGCTCCTTTTTAGGGAAATGGGGTAGAAAGGGCGGGGGCGAAGGCGAGTTCAGAGAACCGTTCGGGATAGCGATATCGTCGGACTACCGCGTTTACGTCGTCGATACCCGCAACCACCGCGTCCAGCGTTTTTCAAAGGACGGCAGCTTCCTCAACAAGTGGGGTGTCTACGGCCCCGACGATGGCGAATTCAAATTCCCCGAAGGCGTCGCGATTGCGCCGAACCGCAACGTATACGTCGTGGACTATATGAGGTACGACGTTCAGTACTTTACGCGCACCGGGAGTTTCCTGGGGAAGTTCGGTGGAAAAGGTTCAGGCCCCGGTGAGTTTGTGTACCCGACAGGTATACACGTAGCCCCCAACAACGAGGTCTTCGTCGTCGACGAGGGTTGCAACGACGTGGAGCGGCTGACGTTGACGGGGAGACCGCTGCAGGTATTCGGCGACACGGGTAGTTATAAGTTGTTTTGCCCGACGTCAGCGGACCTCGGCTCGGACCTTAGATGTTTCGTCGTGGATTGCGGCCACCACCGCATCCAGGTCTTCAAGCGCAGCAAGCCCGCGGTCGAACCGGCTTCGCTGGGCAAGGTCAAGGCGTTGTTCGAATAAGCGTAGCGGCGCCGAGCTCTACGACTGCCGCGCGGAGGAGCGGGACCTGCCGGCCTTTGCGTTGGCTGTGGAGATATGATTAGGAAGATTATACACGTCGTCGCGCTGGCGGCGGCCGTATTAAATAAGCGGGTCGTTCTCCCGTAGGTGCAAAGCATTTGGGATTAAGGGTAAAGGTGGTTCTTCATGAAGGCGTTAGTCCTGGGATGTGGCGAAATGGGGGCCGTCGCGGTAGAAGATCTTTATCGTTACGGCGAGTTCAATGAGATTCTCATAGGGACTCGAAGTCCGGATAAAGCGAAAAGGGTTATTTCAAAATTGGAGGGAGGTGAAGCCAAAATTTCCACTGCTCGGGTCGACGCCAATGATACGGCGAGACTCGCGGATCTCATGAGTGGTTTCGACGTCATCCTTAATTGCATAGGGCCGAACTACAAATACGAAGTTCGCGTCGCCGAAGCCGCGATCGAGGCTAATGTAGATTTGGTCGACATCAACGATGACTATGAGACAACGTTCAAAATGCTCGATCTCGACGCGAAGGCGAAGAGAGCGGGAATTATCATCGTCCTCGGCCTGGGAGCCAGTCCCGGCATAAACAATATGTTTGCCCGAGCGGGGGTGAATGAGCTCGATAAGGTCGACGAGATACATACGGCCTGGGTCATGAGTGGTTCGGACCCCGGCGGCCTCGCGCTTAGCTATCACCTCCTTTACTCGCTATCCGGCAAAGCTTTAACGTACCAAAATCGAGAGTTGATTGAGGTGCGATCTTTTGTTGACGGGAAGGAGCTATTGGAATTCCCGGAACCGGTCGGGGAGATTAACGTGTTTCACATCGGCCACCCCGAACCCATCACCCTTTCCCGGTGTTTTAAAAACGTAGCATACGTCGACGACAAAGCGTCATTTAATCCTCCGGTCATTAACGATCTAATCGTATCTTTAGGGAGGATGGTGCGAGAGTCAGACGGCCCGATTAGAGTAGGCAAAACAAGAATCGAGCCGATGGATTTCGCCGCGGCTTACTTGCGCAAGAGATGTAAAAGTTTGAAAGGCGTCCCGAAAGAGGGCGCCCTTCGCGTCGAAGTGAGAGGGAGGAAAGCGAAGAATAAGATGAGGGTCATTTATTCGGCCGCAGGTCGGATCGGACACGGGACCGGGATCGCGGCCTCCATTGGCGCTCAGATGATCGCAGCAGGGAAGGTCGAAGAGAAAGGGGTGCTCCCTCCCGAAGGATGTATCGACCCTAACATTTTTATTACGGAAATCGTCAAAAGAGAGATCGGAGAAATTAAGATCGACGTGAGGTGGGAACGGTGACTTTAAATAGAAATAACTTATACCGGCTTCCCTATTCGAAGACGGATAACGCCGGCGGATGGGTCGAAGTTACGGACGAATGCGACTTGTCCTGCCCGGCATGTTATCGCCAGACGTTGGAAGGGCACAGGCCTTTGGAAGAAATTAAAAAGGATATTTTAGCGCTCAGGAAACTAACTAATTGCGATCGTATCGCCGTTGCCGGCGGCGAACCTTTAATCTACCCGGACATCGTCGAAGTAATCGATTTCATTTCGAGTAACGGGATTAAATCGGCTATTTTGACTAACGGCGAGAAATTGACACGGGAAACGGCGGTCGAACTTAAAAAAGCCGGCCTGGTCCAATACTATATTCACGTGGATAGCGGCATGGACAGGCCGAAATGGATAGATAAAAACGAGATAGAGTTGAACGAACTCAGGCAGTATTTCGCGGACCTTGTGTGGGACGTTGGGGGGGTCCAATGCGGGTTTAATACTACAATTTTCCGCTCAACCTTACAACAACTCCCGGATATAGTCGAATGGTGTCGGCGGAATATTCCGAAAGTCTCGCATTTATCCGCGATTGCTTACCGGGGATTCCCTTTGGCGGAGGGAGTCGAATACGTAGTAGGAGGTAAGTTGGTTGACGCCGGCAAACTTCGGTTCAGTTCGGCAAACCTCGACGAAATTAATATCACGGCCGACGAGATGTTCGACCTGTTGGAAAGCCGCTTTCCCGGGTTCTACCCATGCGCTTACACGAACGGCACGGCCGTCCCGGAGTCTTATAAGTATTTAACAACCGTCCAGGTGGGTTCAAAAAGTAGAATGTACGGGTTCTTGGGCGCGAGAACAGTTGAGTTAGTCCAGGCGTGTCATCATTTGATCCTGGGGAGGTACGTCTCGTTTCTTAAGAAATCGAGGGTCG
>CBDUXC010000195.1:0-4673 GCA_965371065.1 uncultured bacterium | reverse complement strand
TTCTCGTCATGGGGCAGCCAGACCGGACCGGCTTTGTTGGTCGTTCCCAGGTAGTGCCCGGGGTTCACCGGCTTTACGAAGGCTGTACCGGCGTAGTTCCACTGGTAAGGGCACTCTAAGCGGAACGTGTCCACTTCGCGCGTCCGAACATACCCGCGTAGTTTAATATAATCGGCTTCTCTGAAGCCCTCGGACACGGTGAAATTATTCTGTATAACAGCCGTTTCTAGGACTTTTTCTTCGGGTTTTGGTTTGCGCCTTAACCTCAGGCTGTACGTATCGCCGTCGTTTCCCTCCACCCGGTGGACCTCCGAGTCGGCGGCGACGTCTACGTGGAGCATACCGGGAGGAGGGTCCTCCCAGTCCTGGAACGTATTACCGCCGCCGTCGAGTACTTCGAAGCCCCGGTTCGTCAGGAATTCCTGGTATTCTCCGGCGCCCCTTTTCCACTGGAACGATACGTCGTCGAACCAGACCGTACCGGTAGCGTTAAGACCGCGGAAGCCGCACAAGAATTTCGCATAGAGTCCCATGTCTTCCGTTAGCTGGTTTTCCCGGTACCCGTCGCCCCCCTTCCACCGGGCGAACCAGGCCCGGCCCTCGTCGTCAACGTCGCACATTTTATTCATCGGCCAGAGGTTCTCTTCGTACGTACCTTCCAACTCGATAAACGATGTGTAATAGACGTCTTCGCCCGGTTCGTCGTAGAAGAAGAGGTGGGGGTTTCCGCCGGCGCGTAATTTATTTGGGCCTCCGAATTCCCACTCGAAGTTGGGCGAGCCGGCGGGCGACCCGATAACGTCGAACCCGTAGCCGGTAAGCTCGTCTATGTACTTATATTTACGCCAGTTCTCGTAGTTCTCCTCGGGGGAAATCACGTAGTCCCAGTCGTTCATTATTACGGCCTTGGTCAACTTCCGCTTGCACGAGTTGACCGGTCCGCCGCCGCCGCCATAACGGCCGTCGTCCATCGGGAATTCTTTCAACTTTTCGTGCTCGTAGCAAACGTGGTCGGCGTGTATTATTATACGGTTGTAGCCCGGGACGTAATCGTCGCCTAAAGCTTCTACGAAGTCGTCCAGGAGCGCGTTGACGTCCCCGGCGAAGAGGACGCCATTGGGCGTTACCCAGTGGTTGTTTACCCATTCGCCGCTTACCGGGTTGCACAAGCGGCACGTGTGCATCTGGGCCGGTTCGTCGTGCCCGAAGTGAATGTAGCGTGGCTCGAGGCGGTCGACTACCTCCTCGATACTGTTCTCCATGTAGTCCTGTATCAGGGTTTCTTTGGGGCAGTACGAACGGCGCGGGTCATATTTAGGGTTAGGGGGGTTTATAAAATCGTATACTACCTGATATATACCGGGTAATAAACCCGCGCCAACCAACGTTATTTTAGCATTTTGCTTCCCGGTCCCACCTTCTATTGTTTCGACATCGTACCCGTCGTCCATGTTGTAAGTGGGGTCGTTATGGTTAAGTGTAAAACCGGTGCCGCGTATTACCTCGTGCCCCGTCGGTTTGGAGTAAACCCTAATCCGGCGGTCGTTTGTATCTACTACCAAAGTGTTTTCTAAGATATGTTCTCGCGTTTCGGGTTGCCCTTCAAGGTATTCGAATTCCTCCGGCGGTTGGGGAAGCGGGACCGGGTCCCCGCCGCTCGCTATTTTCGAGCCGACGAACGTCGTTTCGGCGCCCTCCGGCACGAACTGGAGTACCCTGTTGGCGTGGGTGAAGCAGGACATCTGGGGCACCGGTTCGACGTAGTAGTCGCGGCAGTATTTGAATATCTCGTCCATAATCTCGTAGTTCTTTTTACCGGCGTGCCCGGAGTCCTCCTCCAGGCAGAAGAATATCGGCGATTCGAACATCAGGGTGTTCATTTTAACGCGGCTCAGGAACCGTATCATCACCTCGAGCCCTTTCTGGTTCGGGTTGGAAGTCCGGGGCTTCCACAGGTCTATATTATACTGGTTCGGGTCCGGGTTCGACGGGTTTTTATAGTACTGCGGGAACTGGAGCTTATGTCCCCGAACCTCCATAGTCGGCCAGTCGTAGATCGTAACCTCCGGTATCCCGTACGGCGGTTCCGCCTTTTTCAAGATGAGCTGAAGGAAGGTCTGTACGCCGTAGTATCGGCCGGCCTCGCCGTCGCTCACGATCAGGACCACCGGCTTACCTTCGTATTTAAACGCGGCCAGGGCGTATCCCTCCTCCCGCCGGTTCTGCGGGATCTGCGGTAAGTTCGGGTTTAGGCCGGCGTCCGCCATAAGGGTTTCGATATCTCCGTCTTCCCAGGCCGGGTCGTAAATTATTACCGCCGGAAGGTCGTCTAAATCGAAGTCGGCCAGGCGCCTTTTATCGACCTTATCGGCGCTGACGTGGAAGTAGTGGTCGTAGTTGGTCCCGGTAATCGTCAGGTCCTCCACCAGGTCTTTCGCGTTCCTGCGGTCCGGGTCGCCGCCGATCGGGAGGGGGTCCGGCCAATCGCTCACGATATACCACATGTCGGCGGCGCCGATGCTGCCGATTCGATAGCCGGTCGTGTCGACCATACGGGGCTGCGGCGTTACAGTTACATAATCCGAGACCGGATAGCATTCACAATACATGGAGTCTATCCCCGCCCAACCGACCGCGTCCTCCAATACGAACCGCAGCCTGTACCGGTTCGCCGACGGGGAAGCTATCGGGTCCACCGGGAGGTCAAACGCCCAGTCCACCCACTCGTCCTCGTCGGTGTACGGCCCGGCCTGGGCCACCACTTCCTCCAGGTCGTTGTCGTAAAGGCGCACGTACGCTCCGTCGCCTTCTTCGCTCGGCGTAGCGTCGGCCTTTATCTTCCCGCTCACTATGTACGGCAGGCCTTCTATGGCCGGGAAGTCCTGATAGACGGTCGTTGTCGCGTTCGTTAGATTGGTTATTTTAAGGTATTTGGATCCGCCCGGCTCCGACACTACGGACGAGGCCCCGCCACCGGTCGTAGTCCAGTAGTCGTCCCAGTACGGGTCCTCGAAGTCGGCGGCCATCAGCGGCATACGCCGGAACATCAGCCCGTCGAAGCGCGCGGTCCCGGTGTCCTCGAGCGCCAGCTCGAAGGTAAGGGGCTCGCCGGACGCGTCGGTAGTAAAGTCGAACTCGACGCGGTCCCAGCCGTTGTCGCCGGTGTACGAATCGGACTCGAAAAGGGTGGTCGTGCCCTGCTTGATCGTGAAGTCGGCCCCGCCGGCGCCCACGTCGTCGGTATAGATATAGACGTGGCCCCGGTACCGGGTTAACCCGTTAATGTCTATGGTCTGGGTGCACTTGGTCGTGCCGGCGCCGGTCCGGGCGAGCTCGAGGGCCCCCGAGCCGGACCGTATGCCGTCGTCCACGGTGGTCGCGGTCCCGCCGCCCAGGTCAACGGTCCAGCCGAAGGGCGCGGGGCCGACGGGCCCGAAGGGCTCCAGGTCCGGGTTGTCGAGGACCGCGTCTTCCTGCTCGTCCATAACGTTGATGCGGACGTCGTCTACTGCAAGCGTCCCGGACGCGCCCCACATCCCGACCATCAGGCGCGAGTTGTCGGCCCGGGCGGTGAATCCGACTCTAACTGGCTGCCAGTTGTCGCCGGTCTCCTCGCGGTCCGGTAGCGTCGCGACGTAGACGGTCCCGTCGTTGGGGCCGCCGTTCACCGCGAGCTTCACGCGGGCGCCCTCGCCGTTGGACAGCGTCAGGTCGTCGTCGAGGATTTTATACCTGAACGACAGGAAATACGTTTTGCCGATTATGAGGTCGTTGAAGGACATGTCCTGATAGAAATAGTTGTCGCCGGCGGTCTCGGCTTCGATTATCGCGTAGGAGTCGCCGTCGTACTCGCGGTACTCCTCGCGTATAAAGGAACCGGACCCGGTGAAGGTCCAGTCGGGGAACTGACCGTTTACCAGCTCTTCCTCGAAGCTGGGGTCGTCGAGGTTCCCCTCGGAGATGAAAAAGGTATCGGCGTAAACAGCCGAAACGAGGAATATAACCGAAATTACTGCGTAACGCATAATACACCTCATTCGCGTAATAGTTATTAATAACGCCGTATTTACCATTTGCCTATAAATATAATAGCATACTCGGCGCGGCGGCGCAAGTGTTTTTTCGGCGCGGCGGGGAATCCGATTGCTAAGGTCATCCGTCGGTCCGGTAGTTATATTAGATTAGGGCGAAAAAAAGTGTTGACTTCCGCGCAACGTTGTGCTATACAGTATGTTGCCTCGGACGGAGGCGCCCGAAACGGGGGATTTTGCCCGTTGACGGAAAGAAGAAAGTTCTTTGACATCCGAATAGAGAGACGTGCGAAGCCCTAAACGGACCGTAGAAAGGTCCGAAGTTTTATGTAGCTAACCGCGCGAGCGGTTTAGAAGATTTACACGAAGAGTTTGATCCTGGCTCAGGACAAACGCTGGCGGCGTGCTTAAGCTTATGCAAGTCGAACGATTAAAGCTCCCTTCGGGGAGTGTATAAAGTGGCGAACGGGTGAGTAACACGTGGGTAACCTACCCTCTGGTGGGGAATAACATCTCGAAAGGGGTGCTAATACCGCATAAGTCCTTCAGTGGGCATCCACTGAGGGAGAAAGGTTTCGGTCGCCGGAGGATGGACCCGCGCGCTATTAGCTAGTTGGTGGGGTAACGGCCTACCAAGGCTGC
>CBDUXC010000194.1:0-4714 GCA_965371065.1 uncultured bacterium | reverse complement strand
CGACGTTATATACAGTACCGTCTTCGCCCTCGCGCAGGACCAGGTCGATAGCCTCGCAGTTGTCCAGGACGTGGAGCCAATCGCGGACCTGGCGCCCGTCGCCGTAAACGGGCAGGGGCAGGTCGTCCATCGCGTTCGTAATAAAGAGCGGTATCAGCTTCTCGGGGTATTGGTACGGGCCGTAGTTGTTGGACGAACGGGTCACCAGAGCGGGTACGCCGAAAGTCCGGTGATAAGCCAGCACGAGCAAGTCTCCGCCAGCCTTGGAAGCCGAGTAGGGGCTGGACGGGTCGAGTGGGCTCTTCTCGGTAAACTTACCGTCGAGAATATAGCCGTAAACTTCGTCGGTGGATATTTGTAAATATCGGGGGATTTTTAGGTCCCGCGCCGCTTCGAGCAAAGTAAAAGTACCGATTATATCCGTCCGTATGAACTCCTCCGGGAAAAGTATCGAACGGTCCACGTGGGTCTCGGCGGCGAAGTTCGCCACTGCGTCCACGTCTTTCATAACCTCCCGAACGAGCGGCGCGTCGGCGATATCCCCCAGGACGAACTCGAACCGCCGGTCGTCGGTAAGGTCGGACAGGTTGGCCCTGTTGCCGGCGTACGTAAGTTTATCGAGCACGACCACCGAGTCGTCGGTACGTTTATTCAACACGTACCGGACGTAGTTTGAGCCGATAAACCCGGCCCCGCCGCAAACGAGAAGTTTCATAATCTACCTTTCTTTATTCGGCCCAAATGCCTGTCCTTTCTTCGCGCGCCTTCTCTTCCGCTTCGGCGAACCTGCCTCGGTATTTCCTGTTAGGCGGGATGTCAAGAGTAGTAGCCCACCCGGCTCGAACCATTTCCTCGTTGACGAAAACCCGAACGCCGTTGACCTCTTCGACGAAGACGTACGCGAGAAGTCGCCCGTACTTATCCCTGGCCTCCACGTCGAACTCCAGGACGATGTCGCCACGGGCCAGGAGTGCTTCGTTATATTCAGTCGCTTCGCCGTAATAAGGCTCGCCGCGTTCGGCCGTGTCTATACCGATATAACGTATCTTACCGCGGTCTTTCATCCAGATAGTATCGCCGTCAAGCACCTCGTAGTTCGCGCCCCACAGCCGGTTCAGATCCAACCGGCTGCTTATCAGGCCGAGCACCGCGAAAAATAAAACGGCTACGAGAAGCCAACGCAAACGGTTACGTTTAGAATAACCCGCCACCATCGCCCGCGTCCAATAAGAACTCCTGCCCCAGCATCTCCATAAGCTGTTGGGCGTTCTCGACGGCCTTGCCCAGAGGGTGGTTGTTCATAAAAACGTACGTCTTCCCGGTTTCGCCGGCCACCTTCTTAATCCGCGGTATCCATTCGGTTAACTCGCCCCGCGAGTACAGGTAATCGTAGCGCTCCTCAGCTTTCTCGTGTTTCCACCACTTCTTCGCGTTCCGCCCGTGGAACCGGAAATACCCGACCCGATCCGAAGTCGCGTAGTCGCTGGGGTGCATCAACCCCTTCAGCGTAGGCTCGTCTACGTTTACGTACGCGATACCGGCCTTTTGTAGTACTTCCAGGACCGCCGGGTCGTCCCACTCCCTGTTGCGGAACTCCACGGCCGGCGCGTGTTCGCCGAGCGCGTCGGCCAACCACCGTATATACGCCAGCGCGTCGTCGGTGCGCTTAAAGCTCCACGGGAACTGGGCCAGGATAACACCCAGGACTTTCTGTTCGACCATCGGCCGCAGCGCCTCGAGGTAATCGCGTATTAGCTTCGGGTCTCGGCCCTCGCCGTGGGTCAACTCGCCTACCAGCTTTACCGCGAAAAGCACCCGCCCGGCGGCCTTGGCCGCGATCGCCGCCATCGTCTTCGCGCTGGGCATCCGGTAGTAAGTAAAGTTTATCTCGACGGCCCGGAAGTAACGCGAATAATACGCCAGCATATCCCGCTTCTGCGTCCCGTCCGGGTAGAACGGCCCGACCCAATCGGCGTACGAATATCCCGACGTGCCGATATACACGTTATCATAAATCCTTTTATCGTTGTCGTTCTTTGGTATAAACTCGCTCCTATTAAAGTCGCGGTTCCAAGCTCCGCCCGATGAACCCGGCGGTATCAAGCCTATAGTTAATACGAAGCCACGGAAACGGGTCGGCTTTACTCCCCCTTATCCCCGGTCATCGGGTTGACGCCCGCCTGAACCAGGATGTCCCGGAGGGTGATACCCGAAAGCGTCCCGACCACGACCGCCGACGCGGACCAGCCTTCCTCGACCGACGCTTCCCTCAGCGCGTCGGCCCACTCCTCCGGCAGGTCGGCGTACTCGTCCTCGTCGCGCCTGGTCGTTCCTCCCCCGCCGGCCCGTTCCAGCCCGGCCAGTCGGTCGCCGTAGGTCATGTTATCGGTTATTATCTCGAGAAGCATTTCGTCGGCGACAACGTTCCCGAAGTCCACCCGCTTCTCGAGCATCGCCATAATCTTATCGGGGAGTTCGGCCTTGGCGTGGAAGAGCGCTTCTTTGCGCGCGTCCTCGGCGGCGGTCCGTTTGACCGTATAGACCAGCTCCTTCTCGTGGGCGAACTCGGCCGAAAGGTTTACGGGCGCGTTCAGTATTGCTTCGGCTTTAGCCGTATAGTCCTTAGCTTTCGGGCATTTCCCGTCGTCAAGAATCCGTACGAAGCGGACCATCGCGAGATAGTCCAGCGGCTTTGCGGCCGTAACCCGGTCCAGTTCGGCGGCCACGGGCCCCTCGATATGATGGTTCTCGACCACGTCGCCTTTGGGGTGCTCTTTGATTATCCGCTCGAAGTACTCGAACCCGGTCCCGTCGTCGCCCTCGGCGATGTAGGTCCGGGCGACGCCCAGAAGCGCGTCGTCGCGCTTGTCGCCCTCGTGGTATTTAAGCACCACGTTGTATGCGTCCCGGGCGAACGCGTACTTCTTCTCGTCGAACAGTCCGGCGGCGGCGGTCAGCACGTCGGCGGCCTTGCCCTCGTCCATCCGCCCGAACCAGACCCGGACCGTGTAGTCTTCAGTAATCCGGACCATCTTCACGTTGAGGATGAAGACCATCGCGACGACGATTATTACGACGACGCCGGCGGTAATCGCGATCTTGTGCCACGTTTTCATAGTATCACCCGTTATTTACATTTAACGCCAACATAATATACCACAGCCGCGAGAACCCTCGCGCTCTTTTTCCGCGCAAGGTATATATCGAGGAAACGCCAGGGGAACACCGGAACGCTCCCTATTATATCTTTCAGTAAGAACTTCAGCGCCCGATTGTCGGCGAAGGACCCGAGGAACGCCCTGAAGAAAAGCCCGGCCGCCGAAGCCGGCCCGGCGACAATGCCCGTCTCCACAGCCTCGAACCCGTGTCCGGCGAAGACGCGCTCCATCTCCTCGGCGGTCCAGCGCCTGTAGTCGCCCGGGTACCCGTGGTAGCCCTCGAGCCACGGCATCTCGACGTAGAGCCGACCGCCGGGCCGAAGCAACCGGGTGAACTCGCTTATCACCGCGTCCGGGTCGGGAACGTGTTCTAAAAGCGCCTTCGCCAGTACCAGGTCAATGCGGCCGCCGGCCAGCGGAACGGCGGCGACGTCGGCCCGCAGGTTGACGGCCGGAAGGACGGCCGTATCCACGTTGACCGTCCTCGCGCGGAACCGGTCCGAGAGCGCGCTCATCCCCGGGCCGGACGCGTCGCCGGAACCGCCGTTCAATATCACCGGCTCCGGGTTCTCGGCGAAGACCTCGTTCTCGAGGCGCCGCAGGTTCTCGGCCGACCGAGTGTTCCAGACCGGAAAAAGAATCCGCGCGCCCGACCTGGCGACGCGGTATATGAGCGGCGCCCGGGCCGCGAGCCGCTCCTTGAACCCGGACTCGGTTTCGGCGTTTTCGCCTGTAAAGTCGGGGACGTCGGACACGACCGGATATACGGCGCCGCAAGGTTCGCACGCGAGCCCGTCGGCCGAGTCGGTCAATGGCCCCCGACACGCCGGGCAGACGAGAAGCGGTCTCAGTTCGTCGTAGCTTAGATAACCGACGGACATCCCCCCCTACGTCGTCAGGTCCTCCCGGACGGCGCCGGTCTTCGCGACCAGGTTGCTCGCGCGCAGAAGCGACGGGAACGTTCCGGCGTCGGTCCACCAGCCGTTCAGGACCCGGTACTCCATCTGGCCCAGCTCTATATACGCGTTGTTCACGTCGGTTATCTCCAGCTCGCCCCTGCCGCTGGGTGTAAGGCCCCGGATAATGTCGAAGACCTTGTGGTCGTACAGATAGATGCCCAGGACGGCAAGGTTGGTCTCCGGCTCCTCCGGTTTCTCGACGATTCTAACAACCTTATCGCCGTCGACGGTCGCGACGCCGAAGCGCTTGGGGTCGTCGACTTCCTTGACGAATATCGTCGCACCCTCGTCGCGCGCGTTGAAATCGGCGACCGCTTTGTTGATGTTCCCCTCGATTATCGTGTCGCCGAGGATGACGCAAATCTTCTCGCCGTCGGCGAAGTGCTCGGCCAGGGATAGGGCCGCGGCGATGCCGCCGGAACCCTCCTGGTAGGTGTAACCGAGATGCTTCAGGCCGAACTGGTCGCCAGGGCCCTCGAGTTCGTCGCAACCAGAGACAGCAGTATCTGGGCGAAGAAGCTCTGGTCCGCCCTCACCTCCGACGGTCGACAAGTTAGGAGTCCGCCGGGGCGGTCGTGACGCGGGACGTTCCGGGGG
>CBDUXC010000193.1:0-4731 GCA_965371065.1 uncultured bacterium | reverse complement strand
ACCTGTTCTTATTTACTGGTAGTAACGGATACGAGCCCTTTTTCCTATTGACAAAGATGGACTAGTATCCTATATTTTAGGGGACTTTATAAGGAGGTTAAAAGATGATAGAGGTTACGAATTTGAGAGAGAGTTCTGATACTGCCGAGGTGTCTCCTTCGGACGACTTATTTTTGGAATTAGGTAAAAACACGTACGATTATAAAGATTTAATATCTGAGCTAATAGATAATTGTTCTGTGTCAAGACATGCGTAACACACTGTTGTAAGGACATATAGATATATTCGCGGATGGAGAAGCGTGGTAACTTAAAAACGAGCAAGCATCGGCAAAAGATGTATATCAGCTATTTATGTATATGGATGTAGGAGATATCGGAAAAGGTTTTCTCGTGGCGCCGGACTTTACGACGGGGGCTAATGTAGCTAGGAATTTTATCTTGAAAAACATAAAAAGGATATGACATTGGCAAAACTAGAAGATTTCTAGGTTGGGTGCCTTTGCTAAATAAATTACAGTGTCGGGGGATTTTCTTTTGAACTAAGACAGCTAACTCAGTTATTACATCTTGGATTATGTGATGCTCGCGGAAATTCGACTAGGATTCGACGATTTATACGACCGTTTGTTTTCACTTGACACGATATTAGGCTATTGTATACTCCGCTAAATACTACTAATCTTAAATTACTAGGTAACGGAAGACCGGGCGCGTATTATTAATGGCTAGTAAGAGTAGTAATAAGAGGAGTACTAGAAAACGAGGTTTCCCGAAATACCCGGGGAATTACCCTAATGACGTAATTACTGATAGCACGTTTTTTGAAAAAGAAAAACCGGTAAAAGTACTTATAGCCGTCGCGGATATAAGGGGGTATACTTACCTCATTAACGACTTAACTGATGAAAAAGTATCCTCGTTTTTACAGAGGGTTTTCGAAGATATTCTACCGAAAAGCGTGTACACTCGGGATATTCGTAAACGCCAACCGAAAGAGTTCGTCGGGTGTACTTATAAACTAACCGGCGATGGTTTTTTGGCCGTTTATAGCGAAGACGAGGGCGCGGTTAAACAGGCCGTAAAAAACCTATTGTATAGTTTAGGGCGTTACCCGAAAATTAAGAAGAAAGCGGGTATGCGTATTGAGCAAACCCAATTGTCGACAGCTGCTGTTTTAGGCGAAGTTTTAAGGAAAAAAATAGAGACGTGCGATTATCGAGACTTTACTATTATAGGGCGCGAAGTAAATCTAGCGTTTCGGTTATGCGACGTTACTTATCCGGGCCAACTATTAGTGAATAACGAAGTTGTGCGTATTTTAAAAGAAGACTTTACCTTCGTCGATACGGGGTCAGTTAAATTAAAAGGCTTTGATAAGCGGGAACGCACCTACGCGATATTAAGGGAAAAGACGAGAAAAGAAAGGGATGTCTCAGGAGCAACGCGTAGCGATTATGTTTATCAATGTTGTAACAAATGCGTTGACGAAACCGACTTCGATATGTACAAACGAGTGTGCTTTCCTGCTTATAAAGCGGGTGTTCTTATCGGCGAGGAGTATAATAGTAAGGAGATCTCAAACGGAGTACCTAAAACAGATTTTTCCAAAATAGATTGCCGTTCTAAGAAAAGGAAACAGCGAGGGAATTCTTTAAATAATAAAAAACAAGAAGAAAAGATAGAAGCCGCTAGGTTTTTTTGCCGTGAAAATTGCGAACACGTAGTAACATGTTATCATAATATATGCCTCGGTATAGAGCGCGTATCGACTCCGGGTATAGGGTACGCTACCGGACGGCGTCGAATATCGGGTAAAATGGATATCGAGAATTCTATGATATGTTGCCATATCTGTTATAATAAGGGAAAAAGTAAGTGCCGTGAAACTGATTATGAGTTCCGTAATAACGACTTCGGAAAGGGGCAAAGAAATGCGGTGTAGCCAAGTAGGGGAATTACGCGAGCTTATCGCGAAGATGCGGAAACCTAGCGGATTATATCTTGACCCTGAAAAACAAGGTGAAGATTTCGTTAGTGACGTGATAATAGATAGCTATCGTTATATCGTTTCGAATATAAAAAACGGCGATAGAGTGGTCGCTGTTAGCGGCGAAACTCCTTATGCCGTTTTTTCTGCGATATGTGAAGATTTGGCAAATTTACGTAAGAAAAAAACGCAGTTCGATTTCGATGTAATATCAGGGCCGATAATGGAGGTAGAATCTGGTTCAAACCCTGTAGAAGACCTTAGAAACAGAAAAATCGTGAATATAGAATTCTCGGATGTTCGGCAAATCCGCCATTACCGTATGTTGATTAAAGGTAACGACTTTAGCCCTGGGTCGTTTATTTTCCACGAAAGTTACCACGGTCCGAGGGAGCTTTTAAGGCATATATATTTTTCGGAGGACATAGACTATATGAAGGATAGATTAAAATTATTCGAATATCTGTTCGAGCGGTTTAAAAGGCTAAATCGTGGTTATAAAAAATTACACACCGACGAAATCCATAACTTAAGTGCTTTTTGCGACGATAATGGTTTGTTTTTCGACAATTTAACCGTTAACGAATTCGAGCATCTTGCTAGATCAGTATTGACAGGAGATAATCGAATCGGTTCAGTTCCTACGTAGCTTAAGCTCACTAGCCGTTTACCGGGTCAACGTTTTCCATCCTAATTAATAATAAATATACTTAAGCGTATACCAGCGTACACTGGGGCTTTCTAATAAGTTAAACTACCCTTATTCGTCTGGTATAGTAAGGGAAATCCGTTGACCGACGGTTATGCGTTATGTTATTTTTCGGGCGCTTCACCCAACCCGAACTACGGAGGTACCCCTATGACGGCGTTATGGGAGACGGACCCGGAAATAGCAAATGCGATTTACGGCGAGATAAAGCGCCAGTCCGAGACGCTGGAGATGATCGCCAGCGAGAACTTCGTAAGCGCCGCGGTCCTCGAGGCGATGGGCAACGTGATGACCAATAAGTACGCCGAGGGCTACCCGCACAAGCGGTACTACGGCGGATGCGAGTTCGTCGACAGGGCCGAGGACCTGGCTCGCGACCGGGCGAAGGAGCTTTTCGGCTGCGACCACGTTAACGTCCAGGTACACTCCGGGACCCAGGCCAATATGGCGGTTTACTTCGCGGTTCTTAAGCCGGGCGACACTATGTTCGGTATGAACCTGAGCCACGGCGGCCACCTGAGCCACGGCCACCCCGTCAACTTTACCGGTAAGATGTACAACGTCGTCCAGTACGGCGTGGACGAGGAAACCGAGACGATAGACTTCGATGCGCTGCCGGAGTTGGCCGCCGAACACAAACCAAAGCTGATAATGATCGGCGCGAGCGCTTACCCGCGTATTATCGACTTTAAGAAATTCCGTGAGATATGCGACGACTGCGGCGCCGTAATGGTCGTGGACATAGCCCATATAGCCGGGTTGGTGGCGGCCGGCATCCACCCTTCGCCGACGCCGTACGCCGACATTATCACGACGACGACTCACAAGACGCTTCGCGGGCCGCGCGGCGGTATGGTGATGTGCACCGAGGAGTGGGCCAAGGAGATAGACAGGACCGTCTTCCCGGGTACCCAGGGCGGACCGTTTATGCACATAATCGCCGCCAAGGCCGTCTGCTTCAAGGAAGCGATGTCCGACAGCTTCAAGTCCTATCAGGAGCAAATTGTCGCGAACGCGAAGAAGCTGGCCGATACCCTGGCCGACGAGGGACTCCGCATCGTCTCCGGCGGGACCGACACGCACCTGATGCTCGTGGACATGCGGCCCTTCGGCCTAACCGGCAAGGTGGCCGAGGCGAGGCTCGAGGAGGCCGGCATTACCGTCAACAAGAACACTATCCCCTTCGACCCGGAGAAACCGTTCGTTACCAGCGGCGTCCGCATCGGTACGCCGGCCCTCACGACCCGCGGGATGAAAGAACCTGAGATGGAGGAGATCGGGCGTTTGATCGCCGGCGTCCTCAAGGACGTGGAGAACGACGAAGTTGTGGAGAAGACGCGGGCCACCGTCGAGGACCTGTGCGGCCGGTTCCCGCTCTACGCCGATATGAAGGCGGTATATCGGAAGCAGGCGAAAGCCCTGGGATACGAGGTATAAACTGAAATGAAAATCGCGTTCGGATGTGACCATCAGGGGTACGCGCTGAAGGAAGCGTTGGTCACGTACGCCCGGGCGCAAGGCCACGAACCGCTGGATTTCGGGACCGACTCGACGGAATCGTGCGACTACGTGGACCACGGCCGCGCCGCCGCCGAAGCCGTCGCCCGGGATGAAGCCGACATTGGCGTACTGATATGCGGTAGCGGTATCGGGATGTCGATGATCGCGAACAAGGTCCCGGGCGTGCGGGCCGGGTTGGCGTTGAACGAACTGATGGCCGAGATGACCCGGGCCCACAACGACGCCAACGCCCTGGTCCTTTCGGCCGACCAGACGGACGGGACCCTCGCGCAAGCCATCTTCGACGTCTTCATCGCGACGTCCTTCGAAGGCGGGCGCCACGCCCGGCGCGTGGGGAAAATGGTGAAACTCGAGAAGGATTATTGTAAGTAACGGAATATCCGGCAATACGAGTCGACGGAACCGGCCTCGTAGGGCCGGTTTTATACAACTTAGCGGGATTAAACTCGCGTTGCCTTGATTTCCCCCCGCCCCGTTGCTATACTCCCCCGACCTGTAAACCCGTTAATCG
>CBDUXC010000192.1:0-4733 GCA_965371065.1 uncultured bacterium | reverse complement strand
ATATTTTTATTGGGGAGCCGGTCCGTGGGGGCCGGTTTTAGTATTATTAATCGTTCGGAAATCCGTTGATTACGGTAGCGGCACCGAATAGGTAGCAACGAGAAGCTCCAGGCCCCGGTTCTCGGCACGATGACGTGGTAGTGGCGGGTAGTCCGTTAATGGGACCTTTCTACCATACTAATACAGCTTTCCGTACAGACGTCCGGGCATAACCCGCAGCCGAAGCAGTTGTTTTCAACGACCGAAATCGCGGCGTCGGCGATTTCGCGGGCGCCGAAGTAGCATACGTCCACGCACTCGCCGCAGGCGCTGCAGGAGTCGGTTTCGGTCCGTTCGACGAACTTCCCCTTGTCGGACTCATAACGCCCCTCTTCCTGGAAGTACCAGCAACAGTCGTCGCAGCAGAAGCAGATTCCCTGGACGCGTGTTTTATCGTCCTCGTATCGGAACGGGCGCGCCACCAGACGCTTATCGTCGGCTTCTTCAAGGATCCCCCGGGCAAACTCCTCGTCTACCTCTTTGAAGTCGGCCCCCGTTCCGCCCATTTGCTGGTCGAAGAAAAGGCATAAGTCGACGCGGGAACGTTTACACCCGTCGTCGCCCTCCCGACATCCGCAGTTCGAAACCCAGAACCGGTCGAACTTATTTATCAGCTCTTCGGCTTCGCCCGGCGTGGCTACGTAATGGAAATGGAGGTCTTCGTTTTTCATCGGTTCCTCCGGGGGAAACGTCCGTTTCGGCCGATAGCTTTTGACCGAAATGTTACCGCAGCGGTACGGAGTAAGTTGCGACCAGAAGCTCCAGGCCCGGGTTCTCGGCGCCGATGCTGGCGTTGGAGATGTGGTGATAGGCGACGCCCAAGCGGAAACCGTCGTAAATACGGAAGGATATTTCGCCGCCGGTCCGGAACTCGAGGCGGTGGCCCAGGTCCTTGGCGTTGCCCTTTTCGTACGCGCCCACGGCGGCGCTGGGGACCAGGGTGAGCCGGTCCGTAACCCGTACCTTCGCGAGAAGTCCGAAGTAGGAGTAGACGGAGCCTTTGGTCGTGCCGGAGAGCCCGACGAAGGGCCGAAGCCCGGCGAACTTCCAGCCCGGGTGGTACTCGACCCGGAACTCGAGGGCCCGTCCGTTTTCGTGGAAGTCGTAGACGCCGGTCCCGAAGGTCAGGTGCGCGAGGTCCGGCGGCACGGCCGCGCTCGCAAGGACCGAGGCGCCAAGAAGGAAAATGGCGAGGGCTAAAAACTGAGTTTGACGAAACCGGTCGTTCATAATTTAAGGTCCGGCGGAGCCGGTTTTCAGCGATAAAGACGCGTGAACTACCCTTTTACCATAGGTTTGTTTAATAGTAAAGCCCCGATTGCGCGGGGCTTTCATGTATATAACGGTTGGGAAAAAACCTATAAGATTATAACGCCAGGTAATTCTTAATCGTCGATAATATCCGTTCGGCGTCGTTAATACCGGTTTTGGCGGTTTCTGTATCTATCTCGACCTCATAGCTATAGTCGCCTGTTTCCCTATCTTTACGTAAACGCTGTATGACCGCGCCGAAATTCTTCGGCATTTTACCGGTTTTAACGAATAACTCGTTAAAGCCGGCGATAACGCCGGCGTGTTTAGAATATGTTTTCCCTACAGCGTATAAAGCCGCAGTCATCGCGTGGAAAACCGTATAGTAAGCCTGAGATGAAGCGAAGCCGTATCTACCTTCGTCGAATTCGTTTAGTGCCGAAGATAAACATTCCTCCGCTTTGCCGATGATGCGGGTTAGTTCGGAAGCCAGTTGGTTTTCCTCGTTCACAATACCTTGGTCCCTTCCCTCCGCGCGTTTATAACGAAAGGTTCCATCTCGACCGTAGGCGCAGCCGACGGGTTTATCAAGTGGATGGATAATACGACGCCGTATTCTAAGACCGTATCGGCTTCGAGTTCTACGACGAAGTCCCTGTCGCCGTCGGCCGGTCCGTTAATGACCGCCAGCAGATCAACGTCGCTCTCCGCGTCCTGGTCGCCGCGGGCGTACGAACCGAACAGGATAACGTCGGCTAACCGGTCGCCGAAGTACCTTTTAAGTGCTGTTAAAGCGGCGTTAACCGCTTTTACCCACTTCTCGTCGCTTTTTTTAATTTCGGTTTCCACGCCGTATTTATAGCATATTTACAGGCAACGATAAAGCCCCGATTGCGCGGGGTTTTCATACCGTCGGGCGGAGCTTTAAGGGTCGTTCACAACCGCTCCGCCACCGCTTCGGCGACGTCCAGGGTGGAGCTGTCGCCGCCCATGTCGTACGTCCGGACCTTGCCGTCGGCGATTACGCCGGCGACGGCGGACTCCAGAGCCGCGGCCGCGTCGGTCTCGCCGAGCCAGTCGAGCATCATCCTGGTCGCGAGAAGCATCGCCGTCGGGTTTACCTTGTACTGCCCGGCGTACTTGGGCGCCGAGCCGTGGGTCGGCTCGAAGACCGCGTACTCGTCGCCGATGTTGCCCGAGCAGGCGAACCCCAACCCGCCGACTAGCTGAGCCGCCTCGTCGGAGATTATGTCGCCGAACATGTTCTCGGCCGCCAGCACGCCGTAGTCCTGGGGGTTCTTGATGAGCCACATGCACATCGCGTCTATGTTGGTCTCCCACAGCTCGACGTCGGGATACTCATTACCGACTTCCCGGGCGGTACGGACCATAAGCCCGCCGGTCTCGCGGAGGACGTTGGGCTTCTCGACGACGGTTACCGTCGGGTAGCCGTTCTTCTTCGCGTACTCGAAAGCGGCCCGTACTATTCGTTCGCAACCGAACTTCGTCATCAGCCGGACCGATATAGCCATCTCGTCCCGGGGCGTATCGTCGAAGCGCACGGCCTTGGCGTGCGCCGCCGATATGGCGGACCACAGGTCTTCGGGGACCGGGTGCCACTCGAGACCGACGTACAAACCTTCCGTGTTTTCGCGGAATATTACAAGGTCTACGTCGTCCCGGTAGTTGAGGGGGTTTCCGGGATATGCTTTGCAAGGCCGTAAGTTGGTGTGCAGGTCGAACTCCTGGCGAAGGCGGACGATCGGCGATAAGTAGACGTAACCTTTATCCTGAAGCTCCGGGGCGAGTTCACGGGCCGCCTCATCCTTGGGTTTGGAAGTTATCGCGCCGAAGAGGGCGCAGTCGGTCTTCCGGAGGAGTTCCTTGGTGCGCTCGGGAAGGGGGTCGCCTTCGGTCCGCCAGAACTCCCAGCCGATGTCGCCGGGGACGTACTCGGCGTCCAGCCCGATTTTATCGAGGACGATGCGCGCCGCCTCCATTACGTCGTTGCCTACGCCGTCGCCGGGAAGCCAGGCTATTTTGTATTTGGGCATCTATTAACTCTTGAACGTTGGGACCGCCGTACTCAGCGGCGGATATTATATCAGCGGCCGGGCCGTTTCAAGGTCAATCGTTCGACTTACGCGGCGATAAGACCTTGACGCGCCTTATATATAAACCTTATAATCACGACTAAAGGAGGTTTTACGTGATTTCCAACGAAGAACTAATCGCGGTACTTGTAGACGTGCAACATCGTTACCTTCTAAAGATGTACCAATACCTGTTCACTTTGGTAAAAGAGCTGGCCGACGGCGGCGATAAAAACGCGGGCGCGCTCGTACCGGAGGTGGCCGCTACCCTGGACGCGATGGACGTCCATTTCAAGGAGGAGGAACAGGACCTGTTCCCCAAGATCCTTCGGGCCGAGAAAGCCGGGGCAACCGAGGGCGAGGAGCCGGGGGCCTTGGAATATTACGAGGTGACGGTCCGGGAGTTGATAAGCGAACACGAGGAGGCGAAAGCTTTTTTCGATAAGGTGGTCGCCTGGTCCGAATCGCTGGGCGACGAGCATGAGGAGCTGTCGGGCGGTTTTGTTGCGCTGGCGGTGGTCATTAACGCCCATATATTAATCGAGGAGGAGCTGTTGTTCGTGAGGGCCGAGGCCTTGTTCAACCGTTAAAGCTCGAACGGGCGGAACCGCAGCCCGTTTTTTTATGCCGGTGAGCGTGATTCAATCGTACCGGTATGTTATAAATTCGGAACGATAATCGTTATTATTATGAAATCGGTAACGTCAAGTCGGTTTATAATTGAAGCGAAATGTAAGTATCGAGAGCCCGCCCGGTGGGGCGGGTTTTATTTTGCGACCTCCGAGGTTGCCCTTACAGTTTATATTATCATAGAAGAGGAGTTGCTCTTCTCGCGGGCGCTCGAACTGTTTAAGGATACCGGCGGCGCCTCTGTATAAGCCGGAACAACCGTAGTCCCGCGTTTAAAACCGTCGGTAAATAGTATTCTTGATTCACCGTCCGTCCTCCAGCCTCGAACAGGCCCCGATTATTATTATAACCTTTTCGGTCCTTTTTCGCTTGACATGGTACGGTTATATAGGTATAATGGCACCTAATTGCCATTATATATGACGGCTTTAAAGATATCCGAAGCGGCGTCGCTCGCCATACACACTATGGTCGTCCTCGCCGCTAACCCCAATAAGAGCGTTTCGACCGGCGAGATAGCTTCCGCCTTGCAAGTCTCGAAGGACCACCTGTCCAAGGTCCTCCAGCGTCTCGCGAAGGCAGGTTTCGTGAAGTCGCAACGCGGCCCAAAAGGCGGTTTTACCCTCGAGAAACCCGGCGATAGTATAACTCTCCTCGACGTATACGAATCAATAGAAGGAGCTTTTGCAGTCCACAACTGCTTTCTTACGGTACGGGTTT
>CBDUXC010000191.1:0-4744 GCA_965371065.1 uncultured bacterium | reverse complement strand
GTTAAGCCAGCTCTTCCACGCCCTCAACTGCCGGAGCCAGATCCGGTCGTTCTTCGCCCTGGGGCCGCTGAGCAACCCGTGGCTCTTACTGGCGTTCTTCGGTTCGATAGTGATACAAACGGGAGTAATCTATCTGCCGTTCGCCCAAAAGATATTCAAAACCGTAGCGCTATCGCCGTCCGATTGGCTCTTGATGATAGGAATCTCGACGTTGCCCTTCGTCGCGATGGAGATATATAAACTGGTACGCGCATTAATACTACGGGTGAAGAAGGAGGAAGAAGGATACTTCGGCGTTTTCCCGGAGTAATCTTAGTTATAACGAACCCGTCGTAAACGACGGGGGTTTATCATCGACGAAGCATCTAATCACGACTTCAGTCGGAGCGTATTACATATAACACGTAACAAAACGTTGCCTAAAAAGACTAAAATATTAGGCCATGGGATACCCCGGGTCCACTGGCTCCGGCGCCCGAAGACTGCCGCGCCCAAGAACCTGCTGCAACGTTTCGGGCGCCTCGCGAAACTAATATACGTACTATTAGTCCGTATAGACGCAACGCCTCAGCAAGTCGCGATGGGTTTCGCCGTAGGCGTTGTCCTGGGCGTATTCCCCAGCTTCGGTCTCGGCGTACCGGCGGCGATACTCCTGAGCCTTATTTTCCGGATAAATAAGGCCGCCACGCTCGTCGGCGTGTTTATTATGAACCCGCTAACGTTGGTACCTATCTGGACCGCGTCAGCGTTTATAGGAGCGCTTATAACGGGTACGGATTATCGCTTAGTCTTAGCCGCCGCGCGCAGCGGCGCGATTTTCCGGTCGCTATCGTATTCAACCTATGTATATATGGCCGGGAACCTGACGCTGACCGCGGCGCTCGCGATACTATCGTACGGCGTCGTTTGGGCCGCCGTTAGCAGATATAAAACGCTGACGCAACGGCGCCGGACCGAACGCCTGAACCCGGACGAATAGAGTAAGGAGCATAAATGCGCGTCCTTTTAGTTTCGACCGTTTTATCGGTAACCATAGCTTCCGCTCTTGGACCGGCGATACCGACGGCGTACGACGCGGGAGTAATACCGGCCGCGGTAAGCGGCGGTGTGTCCGCGTTTACCCTGTCGGACGTTATCAACGACATCTGGGTGGACGGCACCGGCGCGGTCTGGGTCGCGACGGCCCGGGGCCTGGGCGTCTCCCGCGACGGCGGTTCGACCTGGAGATCTTTCGGGACCGAAAACGGACTTCCCGGCGACCAGTGCGTCGCCGTGTGGGCCGACGCCGACGACGTCTGGGTTTCGATAATAGAAACGACCGAATCCGGCTACAACGGCCTGGGACTTTGCCACAGCACCGACGGCGGCGAGACTTGGACTATATTCGGTAAGGACGACGGTCTCCCCGCCGACGGGCATCTGGAGCTGGCCTGGGACGTACTCGGCCGGGACGGTGAGATATGGGTCGCCCTGTGGAACGGCGGTCTGGGCCGTACCACCGACGACGGTAAAACGTGGGAGCTGCTGACGCCGCTGGACCGCGAAGGCAACCCGGCGACCCACTTTTACTCGGTCGCCGTCGAAGGCAACGTTATCTGGGCGGCAACCGAAATAACCGGGACCGGCGACTTGAAGACCGGCGTTTTCAAATCGGAAGACGGCGGTGGGACCTGGACCTACTACGGTTACGACGAAGGTTTACCGGAGTATATGCTGTTCGCCGCCATAACAGTAACGGACGACGTTCCGCCGGCGGTCTGGGTAAGCACGGCACCACCTGACCCATACGGCGGCTACGGCCAAGGCGTCGTAACGTCCGACGACGCCGGCGCCACCTGGCGTAACTACACCACCCAGGACGGCATGGGCAACGATACGTCCTACGCCATAACAGACGGCGGCGGGACCGTCTTCGCCGGGACGCTCTCGGGAGTATCCTGGACTGAAGACAACGGAACAACGTGGTCCTTCTCGTTAATGGACCCGGACGACCATGGCTCACCCGCCAACCAAGTTTACGCCATATTCGCCGAGAACGAGAGCCGGGTCTGGGCGGGAACCGGCGCCGGCCTATGGTTTTCGGAGGACGGGGCCGAGACCTGGCGTTTGGTAGATTACCGGCCGCTAACCAAACCTGCCGACCTGCCGGACGCGATCGCGTTCCCCAACCCGTACACGCCCTACGGCGGGCCGCTTACTATACGTTACGCGCTGGACCGGGACGAGGTCGTAACGGTCGAGATAAGGGATTACGCCGGGCGTCTGGTCAAGACCCTCGTAGACAGCGAGAAACGCGCTCGGGGCGACCGAATCGACGAATACTGGCGGGGCGAGACCGAAGACGGCCGGATCGCCGCCAACGGCGTCTACGTCTACATAATCAGGATCGGCGACGAAATCGGCGCAACCGGTAAATTCATCCTATTAATGTAAAGAAGACGTTAGGTATTACCTCAACAGAAAGAACATAACTATGGGAAAACTATATACGTTAGCTACCGTCTTTACGGTGTTTTCAGTTTTAGCTTCGTACGCGTACGCCAACGAAGACGACGGCGGTTACCCCGCGGCGTTCAGGTTAATCGCCCTTGAAGCACGCGCCCAGGGGCTCGGCGGCGCGTACACGGCGCCGGCCGATGGCGCGTCCGCCGTCCTGTGGAACCCGTCTAACCTATCGGACGCGGAAGGGAACAATATCTCCAGTACGTATAGACACCTGTCGCTAGACCGGCGCGTAGTTACCATCTCGTTCGCGCGGCCGCTCGTCGCCGGCGCGGGTGCCGGTTTCGCATGGGTAAACGCCGGCGCCGGTCGAATAATGGGTTACGATTACGACGGGAATCCGACCGAACTATTGACCAACCACCAGAACCTGTTCGTCTTCGGTTTCGGGCGGCCGGTGTTCGGAGATTACCTTCGGCTGGGCGCCGCCGGGCGGTTCTACTGGCTGCGACTGGCGGACTCGGGCGCAACGGGCGCCGGGTTCGACATAGCCTTTTCGTCTACGCCCGTCGAAACCGTCGGACTGGCTATCAAGGTGACCGATATCTTCAGTAAGCTCAAGTGGTACGACGTAAATACCAGCAAATCCAGGCGCAGCGAAGATATTGAAACTACGCTTTCTTTCGGCGGATACTTCCGACCGTGGCAAAGGTTAATGGCGTCGGCCGAATTGGAGAAAGGCTTCGGCCAAAACATACGCTTCCACTTCGGCGGCGAGTTCTGGCTCGACAAACGCCTCGCGGTCCGGGCCGGGTACGACGCCGGCGACCCGGCGCTCGGCGGGACAGTCACCTATCCCCTACCCTGGGGTTACTTCGCCCTCGACTACGCATACGCCCGGGAGGACTTCGCCGACGGCGCGGGGCACACGGCAACGCTGGGGTTCGAGTTTTAAGGTAACTGAACTTTTTATATAACCCTACCGTTACCGATATAGTTACGATATAAAGGTTTTGACGGCGCCACCAACTACCGGTGCCGTTTTATATTATAAACAAGACCGACCCGCCGACGAGAACGATATCAACGCGAACCGGATATCGATCGTTTACTTAGGCTCGACGAAGCCGACCGCCGACAACTCCACCGAAGAAGGCAGGAGCCAGAACCGCCGGGTCGTGTATGGCACGAAAAAATAAAACCGACCCTGCTACCTAACAAGATTTAACGCGAGGCGGGCCTCCAAGGCCCGCTTCGTTTTTTAATACTACGCGAAATATAAAAAATACTTGACCTATTCAGTCATATATGCTATAAATTTAATGAACCATCCCAATCCCCCCTCCTTGAGGTGCGCCCGAGTTAAAAAGCGGTACACGCTTATAAACCAGGGCGAAATGTAATGAGCAAACGGCGGGCGTGAGCCCGCCGTTTGCGGAATATTTGGGGAACCCGGCTTAATCGGCGAAACCGGCCTTGACGCGGCCCAACGAGGTTTCGTCTATGTTCAGGTAACCGGTCGTAAATACCCAACTTTCGTCCGCGTCGTTCCCGGCTAGGTCATAAGCTTCGGTTTCGACCGTATACGTTTCACCGCCCGCCCACGGGTTATCAGCTACGAAGTCTACTACTACGTCCCGTATGTCGCCGTCGTCTATCGTCAACGTACCGTCGACCGGGTTAGAGTCGCCGTCGTATATAACGAACGTTGATACACTTACGTCAACGCCGGAATAGTCGTCGCGCCAGTGGCAACCGCTTGTGTTTTCCAAAGGCGGCACGCCGCTGGGCCAGTCCTCGTCCTGCGGGTACGTATCGGTTATGTACGGTGGGTCGTCGTCGGGCGGCGCTTCAGGTTCGGCGTACAAGTCTACACACCAATCTACTTCATATAAATCGCCGAAAAGTTCCCAGTCATACCCGTCGCCGCTTATCCAGGAATGTCCGGAGTTACCGTCGCCGTCGGAGATAGGCCAGCCGTCAGACGTAACATCGAATACGACCCAACATATATCGCCACCGGGGAATTGTACGGGCGGTATAACTTCGTGTTCGTCCCGGTCGAAATAGTATTCCGGTTCGTAGGGGTCTGACTCGTATAAGGGATTATCTATATCCGGTACTCCGCCATTGTCGTCGCAAATATACACCGTTATATAATAAGGACCTTCATCTTCCTCGTTCCATAAAGAATCAACGTACGTCACCCAGTAAGGACCGGACGTTGTGTCTCCATAGTTATCTGAAGGGTCGAAATTTACCGCGGTGTAAACGCCGTTGGGAAAATTCCATGCCCAGTTTG
>CBDUXC010000190.1:0-4756 GCA_965371065.1 uncultured bacterium | reverse complement strand
CGTGGACCGGGCGGGGTTTATGTAGGGGAGTACATCAGAAAAAGCTTAAAAGCGCTTCGCCCGTTATTTTTTTGTTGACTTGCCGGGCTTTTTTATGTAATATAGCAGACGGGATAACTAATTGATATATCACTTAAACGCGCAATACAACGTATATACGTAATTTACGATACAATAACTAATATGCCACACACGGAATCGAAATATCGATCGCCTAGTTGATTACCGAGGCCGTGCTTAAAGAGGAGCGGGAGAAGGAAAAAGAAAGGAGTTAAGAGAAATGAGAGGAATACTTTTAATCGCGATAATCCTTTCGGTATTAACGTTTGCTTACGCCGACGAGGGCGAAGTAGTAAATACCGTCTTATTCGAGGATGCTTTCGAAGAAGGGTCGCTTTCGGACGGCTGGAACGTCCTGAGGGAAGGCGAATACAAAGTAGAGAACGGCGTACTCCGCATAGGTAAGGGTGAAGGCAACGGCAACGAACTGAATACTTGCCTCGAAATCTCAGGCTCGGACGATTGGGTCGCTTACCGGGTCACCGGTCGCTTCAGTATGGATAAAACGGGAGAGAACGGACCCGTGATTTTCCATATACACCGGGAAGGCCACCAACAGCAATGCGTACTGCTGGCCGGAAACGAGAAACCGAAGATAATCGAAATTTCGTCGGCGAACTTTATCCGGCCCGAGGTCGAAGAAGAAGCGAAGGAAGCCTGGTCGGACGTTTTCGGCACCGCTGGAGCTATTGTTACAGCACAGAACAAGTTCGCTTACCATATGAACGTAAAAAACGAAGCCGGTCACTGGTCGCTCTTGGATACCGCGGGGGATAAATACGACGACGGAACCTGGTACGACTTCGAACTGGAAGTAGACGAGTTCTCGATAACGTTCAAGTTGAACGGCGAGGAGATCCTACACTCTTCTCTGTTATCGAGGACCGGCGGGTCGTTCGCCTTCGGCGTCGCCGACGATACGGTACTGGAACTGGACGATATCCGGGTTGAGTCTCTGTAACGGGACGTAATATGCCCCACCCGGAGTTAGAAATATCGATCGCCGAGCTTATCGGCGACGCGTATTTAAAAAGGAGCGCGAGGAGCGGGAGAGCGATATGAAAGCTGGTAAAAAACCAACGAAAGAACACAGGAAAGCCGTCCGCGATGCCCGGAAAATTATAGAGCAGGTTCTTGAAATGGCCGGGAACGAAGCCGAAACTCGGAAACGAGTTGAACGGATATTCGAATGGGTAATGGGTTACGACGTTTTCAAACACATTACCCGTGAACGGGCCATACAAACGGCTGGTGAGTCTGAGCACGTTGACTTCGCCATTCAACTTGAACCGGGGGACGAAGCACAACCGATAATAATGGTCGAGCTAAAAAGGGTCGGAATCAAATTAGCGAAAAAACATTTAAAACAAGTAACTTCGTACGCTATAGACGCAGGATGCGAATGGGTAATATTAACGAACGGGCGCGAATGGAAGGTTTACCACGTCGAATTCGGCCAGCCACCTAAAACCGAGCTGTTTGACTCTTGGAATTTACTCGAAGATAAAGTCGATAGCTTGGTTAGGAAATTCGAGGTTATTAGCTATCGGTCGGTTAAACGTAACGGCTTAAACGACCAGTGGGAACGCGTTAAAGTTCTTGCGGCGGATACGTTGATGGAGGCGATAGTTAACTTAGATAGTTTCAAGACCATCAGGCGTATTTTGCGAAAAAATACGGGGATTCTGGTAAATGACGAGGAGGTCTACTCAGGTATCAAGAAGTTGTTGAACGAAAAAGCGGCCGTCGTGATGAGTGAGATAAAAGTCCCGGCGCCCACTAAACGTCCCAGGAAAACGAAGGCTGCCGAAGAACAAGAAAAGGACCACTAAGGTACGCCGTCGAGGTGTGAAGCCTTTGGGACGAGTACCGGTACAACCCGGCGTACCGGGTCGGGTGTATGACCAGGCGGTTCTTGGTGGGGAAGCAGGCGCCGGGGTACAGGTTGGCGGAGTTGGGGATCGGATAGAAAGGAAGGAGCGAAGGGGAATGAACAAAAAAAAAGCGAAATCAAAGAGAAAAAAGAAACTCCATTACCGATAGGAAGGGAAAACGTCGAATGGATACAGAATTCACTTGAAGCGATAGACAAAAACGTCAGGAGTATTAAGACGCTCGTTATCATAATGTTCATCGTTCTGGTGGTTATACCGTTTCTGGCCGTCTGTTTAATTAGCGCAGCGACGGGATAAAAAGGAAAGGAGCGAGGAGGAATGAAACGGATAATCATAATATCGGCCTTATTCGCGTTGTTAGCAATTAACGTAGAAGCCCTCGATTGCAGAACTTTCATAATCGAGAATCCTGAATCGCCTATAACTGTTGAGAAAGCCGAAATGTGGTACGGCGAACAAGGTCCTGGTTGGTTTGATAAGGGTACCGAATACGCGTTGAACGCTAAATTGGAATACGTCAATACAGCCGGTAAAGAGATAACCGCGAGTTGCGTAACTATCGTTATATTCGATTTTTTCGACGACCACGTTTCGACGAATCGTCTAATGTCTGACGATGAAATTACCCTTGGCGACACAAGTAAAGGTACGTGGGGATCGAATTTCTATGGCGACTTTTCGTCCCATACTGGCATCTTTTACGTAAGTGCGGTACGGTTCAGCGACGATACGATTTGGCGCGTAGATACTTCTTACGTACTAAGTGAACTAAATAGGATAGTAGGGGAGGAATTTACTAAGGATATTCTTGAACCGACTAAAACTGATTAACGATAGATATCGAACATACGCCGCCTAGAGTTCGACATATAGATCGCCGGGCTTATCAGCGACCGCGTCCTTAAAGAGGAGCGCGAGGAAAGGGAGGAGGAAAGGGAAGGGGAGATTAAATCGAGTACGTCAACCGTTGGAGGGGGTAAAGGTATGAAAGACGTATTATGGGACCGATAGGTGAATGGCGCCCGACTAAGTTTGTCCGGTTCGAAAAGAGTATAGGAACTAGTACGCAACCCGCATTAATCGTTACAGACGCAGGGCGCGCAGTTGTTAAAGTTATCAATAATCCTTTAGGCCCTCAAGTCCTAGCCCGGGACTACATTGGTACTAGTTTAGCGAGGTTATTCGGATTAAGGACTTTTGATTTCGCGATCCTAAACGTTAAGCCTGACGACGAGATATTTTTATATGGTAACGTCACCGCAACCCCTGGGCCAGCATTCTCTACTAGATACGAACAAGGCTTCGAATGGGGTGGTAGCGAAGACGAATTACGCGACTTAGAAAACGTAAGTGACCTCGCCCCGCTCATAGTATTCGATACTTGGGTCCGCAATCGTGACCGCCATCCGCCACCTAATATACAATGGGGCCTAAACACGGATAACGTATATCTGTCAATTGAAGGGATAACGGAGAACTACCGCCGCCTACTTGCTATAGACCATACAGAGTGTTTCGCTCCGAGTATACAAGACCTTAACAACCAACTAGCGTCAAACAATAATATCCGGGATATCGGCATTTATGGATTGTTTCGGGAATTCGTCACCTTCATCACACCAGAAGGGATTAATGAAGCGGTCAATCGTTTGAAGACGGTTGACACGGGCGAAATTCAAGGTATAATAAACAATGTCCCCGGTGAATGGGAACTCACCCCAACAGGTAAACAAGACTTGATGACTCTCCTCACTGAGCGGGCACATTTCCTCTCGGGAAACCTTTTAGAGAGGTTAAGTGAAGATTGTTGGCCGAATAGATTAATCGGTATCTAAAGGAGGGATGATTGAAGTGGCAAAAGGATACTATAGTCTAATACAATATTGCCCTGACGCTTCCCGAGCGGAAAGCGCTAATGTTGGCGTCCTCCTTTCCTGCCCTGAGATGGAATTCATTAACGTGATTATCGCACGTAGAAACGACCGGGTTTCTAGGTTTTTCGGCCGAGATAGTTTTAGCAATAACCAATTGAACGCGGCAAAAAACGCTTTTAAAAACCGTATCGATAACTTCAAAACCCGCTTCGTAGAACTTAGTGACCTAAACAAGTTTATAGAAACACGGGCTAATGAAATCACCTTAACAACCGCGCGGCCAGTTAAAGTTGACAATCCCGAAGAAAAGCTCAACGAACTCTTCGACGAGCTCGTAGGTGGGCGGAGAATCGCGGCTAAAAAAGAGCGGGAGCCTGACTTATTTAACGAATTAGACGTGGCGTTGAAAGAACGGGATATCAAACGTAGGATTAAATCCCATTATACTATTCAGATTAGAGGGTTTAATTACGGAGTTTTCGCTGATTACTCGTATCGTAATGGCCTCTTAACCGTTATCAAAAAACACTCGTTTACGTCCGGCCGTAAAAAATCGCTAACGGACGCGAAGAGTTTCGCTGTTGACGGCGATTTATTAGCTAGGTATGGAAGCGAAACCGAAGGTAAAGGCAATCTAGTCGTCGTTGGTGCTTTTTCTAACGGAGCACGGCCGGCCATAGAAGAAACCGTACGTCCCGTATTCGAGGAATACAAAATACGCCTTATAACGCCGAACGCTATACGTAGGTACTTGGACGAAATAAGACGTGAAGCCGAACCTTTACCTTTTACCGATACATGGTAGAAACCCTGATACAATCAACTAAGTGTTCAAAGATATCGCCATCCTATTCAATCGTAATTACCTTGAACGAAACGCGAGCGGCTGCAAACTTCCTAAGAGTAAATTACTACGCACCGCCGGGG
>CBDUXC010000189.1:0-4802 GCA_965371065.1 uncultured bacterium | reverse complement strand
GTCCCGGCCTCGTTTTTGCCGCCGCGGGAAAGGGAAAGAACGACGAGGTCGCACAGCTTCTTATCCTTCGCATTATTCTCGACGACTTCGCCCCGGGCCTTAGTACCTACCGCGTATATACGACCGTTGGCCCACACGGCGCCCGAAACCCAGTTGAGGTCCAGGTGAGTCCGACCGTACGGCGCCCACTCATCCCAGACGATGTCCACGCCGGCTTTCGGTACCGCTCGTATCTCTATGCCGGTCGCTTCTTCAATCGGCGTTTCGATTTCTTCGCTCCCGGACGTCTCTTCGCCCGTTTCGCCGCAGCCGGTAAAAAGCAAAGAAGCCGAAATAACAACGGCTACGGACGTCAATACGTGCAACGGGATCATATTAACTCTCGTCACTCCCGAGTACGACCCTGGGAACTGCGACGTAACCGTCGCCGGAGTCCGGGGCGTTCATAACGGCTTCATCCCTGGGAAGGGTTTCGCCGGGCTCGTCGGCGCGCAGGTTTTCCGGTAGGACGGCCGGGCGTTCCGCTTCATCATCCACCTCGATCGACGCGAGTACGTCAACGTTCTCGAGAAGAGCGACGACCTGCCGGGCGAGCTCTTCCACCTCGTCGGGCGGAAGCTCTAGCCGGGCTTCGCGGACCATTCGGACGATCGTTTCGTATTGTTCCATTAAATACCCTCGCTCCGTACGAGCGATTATAACCTTAGCCCCGCCCCCAGGGATTGTGTCGCAATACGGCTTCCGCGTCGAGGGCCGACGCTTCGCCCAAAAGCCCCTCGGGGACCTCGCGAAGGAACCGGGACGGGTTCCGAGCTTCGGTTACGCCTCGTAACGCGCGCATCTGCGCGTACGACAGGTACAGCACGTCCATCGCCCGGGTGATGCCAACATAACACAGGCGCCGCTCCTCCTCCATCTCGTCCTCGTCGCCCATCGAGTTAGCGTGGGGCAGCAGGTACTCCTCCATCCCGACTATGAAGACTGCCGGAAACTCAAGCCCCTTGGCCGTATGAAGCGTCATAAACGAGATTGCGTCTGTATCCTCTAACTCGTCGGCGTCCTGGACCAGCGTTACGGCGTCTAGAAACGCTTCCACGTCGCCGGCGGGGTCGTACTCTTCGAACTCCGCGGCCGCGGTAATCAACTCGTTTACGTTGTCGGCCCTGAACAAGCTCGTAACATCCCGGTCATTTTCGAGCCAACGGAGATATCCAGACTTCTTTACGGCCATATCCAGCATCTCGCTTACCGGCCGCCCGTCGACTTCCGCCGTTCGGAGTTCTTCCAGTAAACCCAGCAGGTCCGCCAACCCTTTCGCGGCCTTCCGGGGGAGTTTATCTTGTACCGCCGCGTCCGCCGCCGTTTCCTGAAGACCTCGGCCGCACCGTTCGCCCATAATAGTCTCAAGTGACTTCTTACCGATGCCCCTGGGCGGCGTTTTTATTATACGTTCGAAAGAAACCGAGTCCGCCTGGTTGTGAGCCGCCCGCAGGTACGCCAGGATGTCTTTTACCTCTCTACGCTCGTAGAAGCGAACGCCGCCGATTACTTTATGCGGGACCTTCGCGGAACCGAAAACGTCTTCGAAGACGCGGGACTGGGCGTTCGTTCGATAAAGCACCGCGAAGTCCGAATAACCGAGCCCGTAATTTGCCCGCAGTTCTTCAATGGCGTACAACACCCGCAGAGCTTCGTGCCGTTCGTCTATGTTGCGGAGTAAGACCGGCTTTATCTCCCGGCCCCGGTCACTATATAGCTCTTTGCCGAAGTAGGAACGGGTATTATACTTTATAAGTTTGTTGGCTACGTCCAGTATCCCTTCATGGGAGCGGTAGTTACGCTCAAGATTGAGAACTAGCGCTTCCGGGAAGTCTTCCTTGAAACGGTTGAAGTTCGCGACCCTGGCGCCCCGCCACCGATATATAGACTGGTCCGGGTCGCCGACGACGCAGACCGACTTATGCTCTTCGCCCAACGACTTGATTAATTCGTACTGGGCCACGTTCGTGTCCTGGTACTCGTCCACCAGAATATGACGGTACGTACTCCTGTACTTGTCGCGTACGGCCGAATCGCTATTCAAGAGGCCCACCGCTTCGGCGATTAAGTCGCCGAAATCGTACGCGTTGTTGTCTATCAAGAAGTCCTGGTACGCCGCGTAAACCTCGGCCACCGTCGCTTCGTAATAGTTCGACGTATCCAAATCGCCCGGCCCGAGCAGGTCGTTCTTGGCTCGGCCGATCAAGTGAGCGACGGCCCGATAGTTAAACTGCTCCTCGGGCAGTTCGAGGTCACTGATAATCCTCCTCACCGCCGAATAACTGTCCTGCTGGTCGAAGATAATGAAGTTCTTACCGGCGCGAGCGCGGGAACCTTCGGTGCGTAATAAACGCGCGCAGAACGAATGAAACGTGCTTACCAACGGCCGCGCCGTACCGCCCTGAAGACCGGCGACCCGATCCGCCATCTCGGCCGCGGCTTTATTGGTAAACGTTACCGCGAGTATATCGCCGGGCGCCGCGCCACCGGATGCAATCAGGTAAGCCACGCGATACGTTATGACCCGCGTCTTGCCGGACCCTGCGCCGGCGATAACTACGAGCGGCCCTACTTCGGCGGTTACCGCCTCGCGCTGCGACGAGTTAAGCTTTGTCAGGTCTATATCCGTAGTTGGTGTTCCGGCCATATTAGATACGCCCCTCAGGCGCCGCCTTAATTATTGTTACGCAGTTTTTTACGCGAACAGGAGGATTTATTCCCGGACTTTACGTTCCAGTGCTTTACCCAAACCTAAGTCGGCCGGGTCGCGGTTGCCGAAAACGGCGTCGAGCACTTTGTCGTGGCGCCTAGCGGCGGCCGTTTTATTCGTTTGTTTTTCGGCGGCCAGAAATATTCGTTCTTTTACTTCGGCCAGCGCGATAATCAGGTTCTTCCTGGCATTGTCGTCCATCTCCAGAGCTTTACCGTCCAGGTCAGAAACTTCGAATCTACCGTCGTCGTTCACGGAGACAAGTTCCGCTTCCGGGTAACGCTCGGCCAACGAACCGATCCTTTCGGCGAGCGTCATATCCTGTTCGATCGCGTTATATAAACCGTCGGGCTTGTCGAGATTATCCAACAATTCATTGATAAATCGGGTGAAGGAACTTACTCCGCTTTCGTCCTCCACTGTCTTCGCGGCAACGGTTTCGGCCGGTGCTTCGAACGTCGTTCCGGCCGTCCCCGGTAGAAGTACCTCGAGCAGCCCCGACCTTACCAGTTTAAAAACGATCAGGGCGGTCTCAAATTCGCTTAATCCCGATTTCTCGGCGACTTCCTTCACCGAAGAAGCACCGTCGACCTGGGAAACGATTTTCCACTCGACCGTTTCCAACTTGACCCGTGAAGTTAAGTCCTCGCGGGCCGCGGAAAACCGGATCACGCAATCGTTATTCGGGATTATCCCCCTTATCTTATCCCACTCGTCGAGCCTCCGAACCGCTTCCAAGACGAGGTTGTGACATTCCAAGGTAATCGTACGGTCCGGCGTCGCCGCGTCGGTTCGAAAAGCAAACTTACCCGCCTTCCAGTCGAAAACCTCATAGACGGCTTTTTCGCCCGAAAGGTTATCCAATTGTGCGTGAACGGCCCGGCCCTTTTCGAAGTAAATTACCGCGTACTTGTGGTCGCTCTCTACTTCGAGCATACCGGACCGTTCGCCCATAAGTATCAACTGAAAGACGTCGGTCAACGGGAAATCTTCCAGATTTCCTTCGAGGCTCATAAACGTATCTTACTAAAAACCCGACAGCGCGGGCCGTCGGTAATCGAAAAAGAACCGGTCCGCCGGCGAAAACTTTACCGCGCCGCCCCGCGGGCGAGTTGAGCTATTACCAGTTTTGCGATCGCACGAACTGAGTCGAGAACGCCCACCCCGACCGTCGCGATCGACTCGAAGAAAGGGACCCGGTCTTTATTGATCGCGGCTTCCAACTCTTCTACGCTCGATATATTAGCCAGGTCTCTTTTATTATACTGTACTATATAGGGGATATTCGCCAGGTCATAACCTTGCCGGTCCAGGTTCTTCTTCATATTCTCAAAGGACTCAATGTTCTCGTCGAACCGATTGACCTGGGAGTCTACGACGAAAACGATACCGTCGACGCCTCTGAGTATCAGCTTTCGCGACGCGTTGTAATGGACCTGGCCCGGGACGGTGTACAAGTGGAAACGTGTTTTGAAGCCTTTGACGGTTCCCAGCTCGAGCGGTAGAAAGTCGAAGAACAGGGTTCTGTCCGTGTCGGTGGCCAGCGAGACCAATTTCCCCTTTATATCCGGCGGTAACTTCTCGTGAATATAGAGTAGGTTAGTGGTCTTCCCGCAGAGACCACACCCGTAGTAAACTATCTTACAGTTAATCTCCCGGGCCGCATAGTTGATCAGAGACATAGTAATTTACCGCGAAGTCCAATTCGCGGAGTTTGGCGTCTAATCTCTAAAAAGGTTATCGATTTCACTTTCCGCCACGCTGGTGAACGACGAGTCCAGGCCGGGGAACTCCGATTCGGTGGTGGTTTTAACTTTCTCGAAAAGCCGCGAGAATATAGTCGAAAGTTCCGATATCGCTTTTTTTACCCGTAGCCGGACCAACCCGAGAGTCGTTTTATTATCGAAAACGACTACGAGGATAACTGACGATTCCACTATCGAAATGTGTATCGATTCGCTTACGCCCTGGTGGAAGAGTACCGAAAACTCTTCCTGTCCGAGTATTCGGGCCAGCTCGCTCGTCGCGGCGTAGTTACCGGCCGAAAGGGACG
>CBDUXC010000188.1:0-4844 GCA_965371065.1 uncultured bacterium | reverse complement strand
ATTGCGCCGACCACCAGGAAGAGGACCAGGTCCTTATCGCCCGTCGTAACGCCGATGAGGGCGATGGTTATCCCGGCCACGGCCGAATAGACCAGCCAGTAGACTTCCCACCCCAGGTATCTTTTTACGAGGGCGAAGTCCCGCTCGACGAAGCCGATCGCGCCCCAGAACTCGTTCAGTAATTTACGCATTACGTTCATACAAACGCTCTACCCCTCTATCTTTATCTTACCTTTGCGCTTGGCCCAGGTTTCGCCTAACTGGAAGACTAGAAACCCGACCGGGACCAAAACAACGCTGAAGACGGCGAGGATAAGGATATCGCCTTTGACGTCGGCGAAACCGGCGCCTTCGAGAAGGCAAGCCCGGATCGACCGCAACGCATACGTGGCCGGCGAGATAACCGAAAACGGCCGAAGCCAAACCGGCAGTACGTCTATCGGGTAGTAGACGCCCGAGACCAGAAGTATCAACGCCTGGAAGATGTGGGTCGCCTGGGGGCCCCGCTCCCGGCTGAGGATAGGCAGGACCGCCGCGGCGATACCGAGACCCAGGAACGAAACGCTCGAAACCAATAGCACGGCGCCGGCGGCCGGCAGGTTCGCGCCGGCCAGGTTAATATTGAAGAACACGAGCATCGCCAGCAAGATTATCACGGACCGGGCCAGGCCGTATATGACCGCGTACGCCGACGTCCCGAGAAGCATCGTCAGGCGCTTTATCGGCGCCATAAAGGTCAGCTCGAGCGTTCCTTCCCAGTGTTCCCACGCCACCGACTCGCTCACCTCGTGAAAGAGAGACGAGAGGAATACCCAGAGAATCGAGCCGATTATCAGGTAGAGAACCAGTCGAGCGTCGCCGGTGGCTTTGCCTATCAGGCCGATAATTATCGAGTTGACGGCGCCGTAAGCGACGAAAACAACTTCCCATCCGGCGTATCGCTTCACCAGGGCGAAGTTCCGCTCGACGAAACCGACGCCGCCCCAGAACTCGCGGACGCCGGCGACGGTACCGCCCGGTTTCTCTTTAGCGGCTGTGTCAGCCTTATTCATACTCTTCCCACTCCTCGCCGGTGAACTTGAAAAAGACCTTCTCGAGGGTCGGTTCGCCCCGCCCGTTGCGGGCTATTTCTACCAGCTCCGCGGCGGTGCCCTCGGCGACTATGCGGCCGTCGTGTATTACCGCGATGCGGTCACATATCCGTTCGGCTTCTTCCATGTCGTGGGTGGTGATAACTATCGTCGTACCCTCTTCGTCCCGCATTTTGTGCAGGAACTGTTGTACGTCGCGCTTGGATCGCGGGTCCAGGCCGGTAGTCGGTTCGTCCAGCAAGAGAAGCCTGGGCGTCGACATCAAAGCCCGGCTTACGGCGACCTTCTGCTTCATCCCCCGGCTAAGACTCTTGACCTGGTCCGAGACCCGTTTATGGTCGAAGCCGATGCGGGTGAGTATTTCCTTGTAGCGCTTCCGCGCGACGCGCGGCGACAGACCGTGGAGTCGGGCCGAGTAGCGCAGGTTCTCCTTGGCCGAGAGCGACCGGAAGAACGCCGCGTCCACCGAAACCCGGTTTATCATCCGGCGAACCTCGTCCGGGTTTTTCACTACGTCCACGCCGAAGACCTCGACGGTTCCTTCGTCGGGGAACAGAAGCGTGCTTATAACTCGGATGAACGTGGACTTGCCCGAGCCGTTCATCCCGATTATACCGAATATCTCGCCTGCGCGGACTTCGACGCTGACGTTACTGAGCGCCTCGAAGGTCTCGCGTTTGCGGAAGGGCCAAAAACGGCGCAACCCTTTGCCGCGTCGTTTCCCGTTCTGGACCTCGAAACGCTTGACTACGCCCGAAGCTCGCAGGGCCAGGTTTTCTTTATTTTCCGTTTCCACGTTACTCCGTTCGTCACGACCGTTTACGGTCGCATTTGCGTCGGGCGACTCCTCACTCGAAATCGCGCTTCCCGTTTCCAGTTCGTCCAGTTCGTATCCGTTCCTTACTATCATAGTCGCCCCTCCTCTCTACTGCGTTACGGTTCGTTTCAGGTAGCGTTTGTTTATATAGTAAAAAACCCACCGGTTTTTCGGCCGGTGGGTTGGTGTCCATCAAGCGCATTTTACGCGCGTAAAACGAACCTGGGTACACCTTCCCACCATGCAATCGGCACAGTAACCCACCGGGTAAACGAGAGTATGCCGGTAAGTCGCCTCGGCGCCTTCCCCTCATACCCTATGTCGGTGGTTCGTATCATCATCTCCAACAACTCCATAATTAAGGATGAGCTATGTATAACATAACATCGGCGTATGTCAAGTCTTTTTTCGGGTAAAACTATATTTTTTTAGGCATTTCTTTCCGAGTAAACGAAGCCCGAGTTTAATCGCTTCCGTCGGGCGGTCAGTCGACAGAACGAACGTCAAGACGGAACGTCGTCCGCGGCCGCCAGGTCGTTTACCACCGCTCAGGTCTATTAAACTCCCGGTAATCGATTTGCGCCAACCGTCAATTGGCTCGACGGCGTCGAATAGGCGAGCTATCTGGGCGAAGACGACCGACGCGGCCGTCGCCGCGTCCCACCGGCGCGCAAGCGACATAAATCCGACCATATCCGCCCGTTCGGCCAACAGAAGCGACTCGTAAAGGTCCGCCAGTAACGAATCGAAGGAGTGGTTCTGTTGATGGAGAACCGAGACAAGTAAACGTTGTTCCCAGGTCAGCCGGGCGCCCGGCTCCCAACCGCTGAAGAGCCGGTTCGTCTCGAGCCGCCGCCTGCCGATTTCCGGGCCGGGCGAATAATGAAGGGCCAAATGACCTGAGAACTCGCCGGATAACCTGTACATGGTCGTCGTCGCCCAAACGCCCGGCAATCGGAAACGGTATTCTATATCCTTATAACCAAGTTCAACGGCGACGATGACCGCCCGGTCGAAGTCGTCGGGATGGACGAGAATATCTATATCGGCCATCGCACGTGCGCCGGGGTCGGAATATAAAGGCCCGACCAGATCGCAGCCCTTCATCGGCACGAACCGGACGCCGCCGCTAGTGAACGCGTCGGCCGTCTCGTCGTAACGCCGAAGGATTAATAAGTTAGCGGCGGCCGTCTCAGAACGTCGGCGGTCAATACGGCTATACGGAATATCGCCCAAAACCGGTTTAAGTCCGGGGCATCCGGACGTTATTCCGTACAGGTTTTCCTTGATTAATGCCGCCGTGAGGTTATCGGCGCCGCCGTAAACGCCGCGGGCGGCACGCCAGAGGTGAGTTTCGTCCGGGGAACCGGCGACGGCACGCGCCAGCGCGCGCCGCCGGTTAATCGCCTTCATCTTCCAGGTATTCCCGGTAGTATTGCCCGTAGTACTTATAACCGTACGAACCGTAGGACCGAACAAGGTCGGCCTGGTTCAACGCGACGCCCAGTACGTTAGCCTGTGTCTGTTCCAAGAGCCGTAAAGCCCGCCGTACGGCGTAACGGTCCGTCTTCCCGGCGGATACTACGAACAACGTCCCTCTCGTTATGGACGACAAGACCACGGCGTCCGTTACGGCCAATATAGGCGGCGTATCGAAGATAATTATCTCGTTTTTCTTCCCTAAATCTTTTATTAAATTTATAATTTTTTTCGAACCTAGAAGCTCGGACGGGTTCGGCGGATGTATACCGCTTGGTATAATAGAAAGGTTGTCTATACCGGTTTTTCTAACGCAATCTTTACGCGGAGCCTGGCCCAGTAACAATTCACTTAAACCCGGTTCTTTCGCTATATCAAAGATACGGTGGATTTTAGAACGGCGTAAGTCCGAATCGACTAACAGAGTAGGCACCCCCGTTTGCGCGAACACGACCGCCAGGTTAATAGCTATCGCCGTTTTCCCCTCACTCAAGCCCGAACTCGTAACGACGAGAGACGTTATTGGTTCATCGATCCCGGACGCGACTATAGCGGTACGTAAAGACCTGAAAGATTCCGAAACAGGGGATTTCGGTTGCTGTTCGGTAATATAATAAACCTTTTGGTTTTTTAAAGACCCTGACCTGGGTTCTATCGAACCAAGTTCTTCACCGATTCGCGGTATTATTCCGATTACGGGAAGTTTCGTAACCCTTTCAGCATTTTCTATCGAAGTTACGGACGTGTCCGCGAACTCGAGCGCGAATACGGCGCCGATCCCTAAAAGTAATCCTAATATAAACCCTAAGCTGACGTTCTTCGCGTGATTAGGACTTATCGGTCTCTTCGGTACTTGGGCGTAGTCAACTATCCTGATATCGGCCGTTTCCATAGCTTCGCGTATCTTGGCTTCTTGAAGTTCCTGAAGCAATAGCGAGTACATCTTTTCGTTTACCTGATATCGGCGGGTTAAACGATTAAGCTCAAGTTCCTTTTGCGGGATCGTGGAAAGATATCCTCTATATTCGCTAATTACGCTTTCAAGGCTCGCTCTCTTCCCATCGTATACGGTTAATGATGACGCGATCGTACCTTTTTCAATCAACTCGTCGACGGCTTCCAAATATTGGCGGTTCAAGTCTTCGATATGTTCGTCCAATCTCTTGATGTCCGGATGCGATTCGGTCTTTACCCTCAACATTTCAGCGCGTTCTTCTTGAAGCCCTATAATCCTTTTATCGATTACGTCTAGTTTTCCGCTGTCGTCGAAGTACGCAAGTCCGACCCTACGAAGAGCGTGATATTCGGGCGGTAATTCCGCTATGTCTTTGTAACGGGCCTTCAACATCGCAAGTTCTATCGCTCTTACCTGTCGTTTTATCGAATCTTCGATAAGCTCGACTTCCAACCTCGCTAACAAATCTATCTGATGGTTCGCCTCTCTAGGTAGGTCGACG
>CBDUXC010000187.1:0-4849 GCA_965371065.1 uncultured bacterium | reverse complement strand
CGGTAAACTTCTTTCTCGCCGATTTCCCCCTTATACACGTCCTCTATAACCCGATCGTAAGCGGTTTCGCCCTCCACCTTGTATTTACCAGGCTCGACGAAAATCGCCTTCGGGTCCAACTCCTCCTGCGCGGTAACCGTAGAATATACGACTACCAAAAGGAGTCCTGCTACGGTTAATATCTTCGTACCCACGTTTATCCCTCCTTAAATATTTTCCACGACGTTATTAGTTATACCTAACCCTTTATTCTTCTATATCGGTTATCTGATTGTTGTTACCACCCCCTTAAGTCTTCGCAATATTCGTTTAAGAGTTATTAATTATTGACTACTTCGTACTATTTGGGTAATATCTATAAATTCGTCTAAGTTATCCGGCGGGAACAAACAATCGTATTGTACTATATCATAATCGTCCATCATAATAAAAACTATACGACATCGGTGTCCCCAGTTGGCCGTAGGGACTTCGTCGATAAAAAATAACCACGATTCCGAGTCCGGGCTTACGATAGGTTCACCATAAAGTTCTTTTACTCCATAACCCTCTCCTACGGTTTTAGGGAAGACGTAAAAGCGATACTCCCGTAATTCATCGGTTGTAAACATCTGGTTTATTATCCTGTAAAATCCCTCGCAATTGTAGTTATTACTAGACGAAGGCAACGAAACAACGTTTGGGAACGCGTACGGTAAATTATATATAATACTGAAGGTTATATACGTGCTAAGAATTAGTATTCCCTTCCCCATTCTCCTCAACCTCCTTAAATTACGATAAAGGCGCGAATTGAAAAGTTCACTCTATTACCCTTCCGATACCATCCTACCACACCCCTCCACCCGTGTCAAGCAAAAAATGCAATACCCGCATAAAATAATATACTGGTTGTTTAACGGGTATTACGTGTATCAGTTGTTTCGTTTATTTCGGTTGTTTCGTTTGTTTCGCCTAATTGTTCGTTATTTATCGCCGCGTTCGCCCCCAAGAAAAAGCGGAGGCTTTCGAGCCTCCGCTTCTGTTACGCCGTCTTAAGTCTATTGGCGTTAACGCTCTATATAGGTCTCGTTCCCCTACTCCATATACACGTTCACGTGCATCTTCCTGCCGTCGTACTCCAGCTCGTACGCGTTCATGTCGCCCTTTTTCAGGGTGCTGCGGTTCTGGGTCTCGTCGGCGTACGTCTCCTCCCGGTCCGCGTCGTTGAGCTGGGACAGGTAGTCCTCGATCTCTTCGGCCGTCGGTACGTCGCCCAGTTCCTCGGAAAGTACCGCGTCCATAGAGTAGCTGGTCAACAAGCGCGGCCAGACCACGGCGAAGAGGTCGTGGTTCGCGAAGACGTCGCCGGCCTGGACCGTACCCTCGGAAACCACCACGACGCCCACGACGTCGTCGTCGCCGATCAGGTCGTCGAACGCTTTCTCGTACGCTTCCGCCTTCTCCCGGAACTCCTCGGCGTCATAGCTGGCCGTCAGGGTATCCGTCTCCGTGAAAGCGCCCATATCGGCGTTGACTTTCGAGACCGCGTCCCAGACCATACCCTGGTCGTTCTTACCCTGGGCGGTTCCCCGGACGCTCGCCGGCGCTATCTCGTTCTTGTAGGCGAACGAATCGCTCACCTCGGTCCAGCGGCCGGCCTCTACGCAAAAGACGTCCACGGCGTAGCGCCCGACCGGCGGGACGACCGTGTCGTACGAAATTATCCGGTCCTGCTTCGCGCCCCGGACTATCTCGCCGGCGAAGATTACGACGTTTTTGCCGGTGTCGTTCCGCACCTCCAGCGTGTTGACGGAAGCGCCCTCCTCCAGCTCGGTTATCTTGAACTTGCCGGACTCCATCGCCTCGTCCATCGTCAGGATTTCGCCGAGCTTCTCGCCGCCGCCGGGCAGGCGGACCGGATAAACCGCCAGTTTATCGTATATCAACGGCTTACCGACGGTCAGTTCCGCGTAGAAGTCCTCGCCGCCGCCGGACACGGGCGCCGACAGGAAAACGAAAGTAACGAACACGACCGCGACGATAAAAACTATATCCTTCTTCACTTCGAACCTCCCGATAAGGGTTTTCGCTATTATACAACATTCGACGTTCTTTATGCGGTTAGAGTTTAAGGGGCTTTGACCCCGGCTGTCAATAAATACCGTCGACCCGTAAACGGCCCTATCGTAATAATAACCCCCGACGATGAACGACCCGAACGACAAACTCGCTGGCGCGTTCGGCTTCACCGAAGACGACCTGGCGGCCAACCGGCAAGGCTACCTTACACCGGCTAAGAAGAAGGTTATCGCGGAAACGCGCAGGGCGAGAGGTTGCGGCGCCAGGGCGGCTTACATAGCTATGGGCGCGTCGGTTGCGATTATTGTCGCCGCGTTCGTGTTGGCCGGCGGTTTACGCGTACCCCGGTCAACGGGCGCGCTGACCGCGTTCGCTGTCGCGACTTCGGTTTTTATAGGCATCTTCCTGGCAGCTATAATCTACGACCGCGTTAGGAGTCACGACTTGAGAACGGGTAAAATCAGTGTCGCCGAAGGCCCGACGCAACGCCGGACGAAGGAGTACAAGTTCGGGACGGCTTTCTACGTGAAAATAGGCCGGCGGCGCTTTCAACTCGCCTACCGGGAGCAGTTTGACGCGTTCAACGAAGGTATTTACTACCGGATATATTACGTCAAGAACCCGCCGGTACATATTATTACGTCAATAGATACCCTCGAAAACGGCGTGGACCCGCGCGCCGACGGCGAAACCCGTTACGGAGAAAAAGGTTGACAAAGATAGTAAGGTATGTATAAATCGCCGTAACGTTATTAATAATTTAACATAGGCGTGCTTTGCAGTTCAATGGGCGAAGCACAAAGGGGTACGTGTTACTTACATTACCGGGAGGTGTAAGCCGTGTTTTGGGGAATAACGTTAATCTTCCTGGGTATCCTGGCGGCCCCGTCGCTGATACTCTCGAGGAAACCCGACGCCGACAAAATCTTGAGTAAGATAACACCCTACCAGGGTTGGATCGGTATCATCTTTTTCTTCTGGGGCATCTGGGGCATCATCTCGTCGCTGTTGACCATCTGGGCTATTTCGTTCGTGCCGATCTGGTGGTTCACACTCCTTATCGGCAGCTTCATGCAGATGATACTCGGATTCATACTCGGCTACGGACTTATAGCGAAGTACATCTTCTCGAGAAGCGAAGCCGCCAAGGAGAAGGGCGCAGCGATTATCGCGAAGCTGGCGCCGGTACAGGGTATCCTCGGTCTCATCGGCATCATCGTCGGTATCTGGGTGATTATAGCTTCGTTCCTGCCGTACTAAAGTCTTCATATCCGTTTAACGGAAAAAGGGCCGGTCTTAAAAAACCGGCCCTTTCGTATTCTACTTCCGAATCGCGTCTACTCTTCCTCGGTTACGGCTATCTCGTTGCCGGGTTGAACCCGGGGAACCTCGGTTCTCGGAACGATAGTATCGAAGTTGATAATATACGGATCCGAATACCCGTCGTGTATCTCCAACGTCACGTTCAGGTACGGCTGGTCGTTGACGGTTACGGTCGCGCCGAGGCTGCTTTCGCTTATGCTTTTGACCACGGCCACGCTAACGCCATAACCCCCACCGCCGGCGTAATCAGCAGGCCGATGACGACGACGCGGTGGGGAGTTCGAGCCTTACGGAAAACCGGCATAAAATCAACTTTCCGTCCTTTCCAATAAAACTTTCAAGTTGCGCGGGAGCACGCCGATTATTTCGACAAAACCCGATTCCTCCATTTTCTTTACCATTTCCTCGGGCAACCGGTCGGGCGCGGTCCCGTCCAAAAGCAACTTTGTCTCGTCGGCCGTGAATTCGGCGCCGTCCTCGAACCATTCCTTTATGTCCATGTTCGTCGGACAAACCTGTTGGCAGCGCAGACACCCGACCAATAAATCGTGGGAGGCCGGATTCAACCACGCCGGAAAAGGTACGTCGCTCGGTTCCTCGTTATAAAACGTAATGCACTTCTCCGCGTAAACTAGGAAGCGCCCGGCGGTAATCGCGCCGGTCGGGCAGTTGTTGAGGCAGGCTGAGCACTCCTGACATCGCTCCATCATCCTCGGCTCACGCCACTCGTCCTGTTCACAGGGAAGATCGGAGTAACAGGTTACGAGCTGATGAAAACTTCCCGTTCCTTCAACGTAAGTAATATTGTTCTTCCCGTAAACAGCCAGGCCGCTACGAACCGCTAAAAGCTTCTTTGGTACCGCCGCCCGGACCACCCGGTAACCCTCCGGCGCCAAAATCTCCGCCAGGTCATCCCCGGCTTGCTTATCGGTTTCCACCGAGTGGATATAAGTGGGCGGCACGACGAGCGGTACCGGCTCCCCGTTAACCGTAAATATGAAACGTACGTGAGGCCGCCCGACGGCGGCCACGATTAGAGACCGGGCGTCGGGCAGGCTTTCGGGCGGGGCGAAGACGAACCCGGCGAGCCACCTGTCGAAGAACGCTTCGCTTATAAAACCCTCTGCGCGGCGGGTTTCGATCTCGGCCTTTAGTTCGCCGAGCCGCTCGATTTTAACGACGTGCGCCCGATACCCTCTTTCATATAACGCACGCATTAAATCCTGCGTCATATCTTCGTACCCCTCAATCCCTTTTTGCGACATACCGTTATAATACCGCGTTTCGCCGCGTACACGCCGGCGCTTTGTTTACAGCAAATTCCCAAAGATAAACATCGCGGCGACGCCCGTTTTAATAAACGGGCACATCCTCATCGTTATTATCTTCGTCCGCGCGCCGGTCAAAGCCGACAGCCCCGCCAAAACCAGGAGCATTCCGGCGCAGGCGTAGTATATGACCGAAG
>CBDUXC010000186.1:0-4852 GCA_965371065.1 uncultured bacterium | reverse complement strand
TGGGAAAACGTTATCGCCGAAAACCGGGGAACGGTTAGCCCGGACGAGGTCATAATCATCTGCGGCCACTACGATTCAGACAGTGAAAACCCGTATAGGTTAGCACCTGGTGCCGAAGATAACGCTTCAGGGTCAGGTGGCGTAATTGCCGCCGCCGAGGCGATGGCCGCGTACGAATACGAATCGACGGTCCGCTTCATTACGTTCTCCGGCGAGGAGGAGGGTTTAGTCGGAAGCCGCGCATACGCCGAAGCGATGGCCGAGAAGGGCGAAAATATAGTAGCCGTAATAAACATGGACATGGTGGCGTACCTTGACGAACCCGTTTACGACATCAGGATGGGATATAATGGCTTTACTGAATTAAGGGACGCGTTAATCGGCGTGGGGACTGTTTATACGCCCAAAATAGAAATATACCCGGATCCGGACTGTGTTTCCGACGATCTGAGTTTCAAGGATTACGGTTTTCCGGCGGTAGGGTTAATCGAGCAGGACAATGACCATTTCTACCCCTGGATACATAGAACGGATGACCTGCCTGAACACCTGGACTTCCCGTACGGCGCGGAAGTAGTGAGGTTGGCGGCGGCCGCGGCCGCCTGCCTCGCCGGCGTCACCGGCCGGCGCCCCGACGACGGCGAAGCCGATATAATCGCCTACCCCAACCCGGCAAGGCCGAGCGACGCCGGGATAACCTTCGCGAACTTACCAGACGACGCGTCCCTCGCGCTATATAACATCGCCGGCGAGCGGGTTTTCGAACGCTCCAATATAATCGGCGACGAGACGGTCTGGACCCTCGTCAACGACAGGGGCAACCGGGTCGCCTCGGGCGTTTACGTCTACCGCGTAATCGACGGCGACGGGAACCACGCCACCGGGAAGGTGGCGGTGATCAGGTAAAGGAGGGATTCGGAATGAAGTGGTTGTCAGTAACCTTAACCTTATTCGGCCTGACGGTGGTCGCTTTCGCCGGCGACGTCTTCGTTCTGGTCGAATACGATGATCCTGCGCAAGCGTACGAATTCTTAGACGACGGTTGGGCCGTAGTCGAAGCGCATCCGGCGTTCTGCCTGATATTATGCCCGGAGGAGCGGGCCGGAACGGTACCCGGCGGCCGCGTCGTCGCCGACGGCTCCGAGACCCTGTACGTTATATGGAACCCGGGTAATAGATCGCTGCCGGACATAGAAGGCACCCGGATTATAGACGTTCCCGGTAAGGCTCAACTTCTCGTGGCCCGGGCCGCCGAAGCGATGGAATACGCCGCGGCCGGCGCCGAACTGAAGCTCGTTTATAAAACCCCGATCCGAAAACCGTTGGAGGGACCGCCGTTAAGAACCGTCGGAGACATAGACCCCGTCACCGACCCGCTAATCTTTGAGATGATCGGCAAAATCACGCCGGAGCGATACAGGGAAATAGTCGAGACCTTGAGCGTAGGCGTGACGCCGACTCGCTATACGCCGAGTATTTACTTCGGGCTGGCGACGGATTACGTTCAAACGACGTTTCACGAGATACCGGATTTAAATGTGGAGGTCTGGCACTACGAAGGCAACGCTCACCTGAGTGAAATGTATTGGTCCGGTAAAAACCACGGTTGGATATCCACCAACGGTTACGTCTGGCGGACGGACGACGAGGGCGAGAACTGGGCCGCATACGAATGTAACGGAAACGCATTCGACATCGTATTCACCGACCCTCAAACCGGGTTTACATGCGGACAGTTCGGTTTTATCGCGAAGACGGAAGACGGAGGATTAACTTGGACCGAGGTAGAAACACATAACCCCGGTGTTCGGCTCAATTCCCTATCGTTCGCGGACCCGTCGAACGGGATAACCGGCGGTTCCAACGGTATATATTACTTAACCCGTAACGGCGGCGATACCTGGGAAAGAGGCCGGATACCCGGCGCAAGCGATATACTCGACGTTTTCTATCGCGACGACCTGATATGGGCCGGCGGCGGTTGGTACAGCTATTGCCAATTGTATCGTTCGACCGACGGCGGCGAAACCTGGGAAAACCTTTCAAGTAACCTCCCTTCGCTTCCGGACAATATTCTACGGCGTATTTGGTTTCACGACGCAAACAACGGAATAATTATTGGAGAAGGTTGCGTATACTACACGGAAGACGGCGGCAATACCTGGACCGAAGCAGCGGGCGAATACAGCGGCGGTCTTTACGATATTTTCTTCATCGACGACAAGACAGGATGGATAGGCGGACATTACGCGGTATACCGGACCGACGACGGCGGTAAGTCATGGGTCAGATGCGATACTTCGCCTACCGGTAACAACGCGATCTTTTTCGTCAGCCTGAACGAAGGCTGGACGGTCGGATACCATATGACAGAACGTATGTACCATACAGACGACGGCGGTTATACGTGGGAAGAGGTGTTCCCAACGTTCGTCCATTGTACGTGGGAAAACGTGATCGCCGAAATCGAAGGGACCGTCAATCCCGACGAGGTAATCATCATATGCGGCCATTACGATTCGATGAGCGACGACCCTTATCACCTCGCGCCGGGGGCCGACGACAACGCTTCCGGGTCCGGCGGGGTGATAGCTGCGGCCGAGGCGATGGCGGATTACGAATACGAATCGACGGTCCGTTTTATCGCGTTATCCGGCGAGGAGGAGGGCTTAATCGGAAGCCGCGCGTACGCCGAAGCGATGGCCGAGAAGGGCGAAAATATAGTAGCCGTAATAAACATGGACATGGTAGCGTACCTTGACGAACCCGTTTACGACATCAGGATGGGATATAACGGCTTTACCGAATTAAGGGACGCGTTAATCGGCGTGGGGGCCGTTTATACGCCCGAAATAAAAATATACAAGGATGAATTCGGTATTTCCGACGATATCGAGTTCGCGTTCCACGGTTTCCTGGCGGTAGGGCTAATCGAAAAGGATAATGACCACTGGTACCCGTGGTACCACACCACCGAGGACCTACCCGAACACCTGGACTTCACGTACGGCGCGGAAGTAGTGAGGTTGGCGGCGGCCGCGGCCGCCTGCCTGGCCGGCATCACCGGCCGGCGCCCTGAAGACGGCGAAGCGGACATAATCGCCTACCCGAACCCGGCGCGGCCAAGCGACGCGGGCATCACGTTCACGAACCTACCCGATAACGCGTCCCTCACGCTATATAACATCGCCGGCGAGCGAGTATTCGAACGCTCCGATATAATCGGCAACGAAACGCTATGGACCCTCGTCAACGACCGGGGCAACCCCGTCGCGTCAGGCGTTTACGTATACCGCGTAGTCGACGGCGAGGGAAACTACGCCACCGGGAAGGTGGCGGTGATAAGGTAAGCCGTGGGTAAACGAATCAACCTGATACGTATTCTCGTCGTGAGGACCGACCGCCTGGGCGATATGGTCCTCACGCTGCCGCTCGTTCAGGAAATCGCCCGACAGCTACCCGGCGCGACCGTCGACGTAATGTGCCGACCGTATACCGCGCCGCTCCTCGAGCGGCACCCGGCGGTATCGCGGATAACAACCGTAGATTACCCCGCGCCCGGCGGTCGGCGGACGGCCGTGCGGAAGATACGTAAAGGACGCTACAACGTCGCCGTCATAGTTCATCCGACGGCGAAAGATACGCTGGCCGTGAGGGCCGCCGGCGTCCCCCTCCGCGTCGGCAACGGATACCGCTGGTACTCACCCCTCTATAACCGCCCGGTTTTCTTTCACCGGTCCGAAGCGAAACGCCACGAACTCGAGTACAACCTGCTCTACCTTAAAGGTTTGGGATTGAAATACCCGAACCCGGCACCCGCGCCCCGCGTACCGCTACTCGATTCGGACATCTCGGCCGCGCAAGAGCTACTGGGCGACGTTACCGACGGAGGTTACGTCGCCATCCACCCCGGCAGCGGCGGTTCCTCCCTCAATTGGCCTACAAAGTACTACACGGAGTTGGCGGCGCGGCTCGCGAAGGAAACGGGACGTACGGTCGTAACCACGGGAGGGCAGGAGGAAGCGGGCGCGGCCGAGGAAGTCGCCCGCGCGGCCGGCGGCCTCTCCGTCGCCGGGCGGACAGACTTCGGGGCGCTGGTGGGCGTACTGGCCGGCGCGGAACTCTTCGTCAGCGGGAACACCGGCCCGATGCACCTGGCGGCGGCCCTCGGGCGCCCGGTCGTCGCCCTCTTCTCGCCCCTGAAGTCGGGCAGCCCGAAACGCTGGCGCCCGGTAGGCGGGCCGGCGCGAGTGTTAACCCCGCCGGGCTACTCGTGCGATAAATGCACCGGCGCTAATTGCCCCGACTATAATTGTATGGAGGGGCTTACGGTGGATGTAGTGTTGGAAGCGGCAGACGACTTACTGAGGGGAGCAAACACAATCCGTTCTAATAACTAGACACCGTTAGTCAGTTCGAAACAGCATAGTAATAAGCATTTTCGTAAACAGAACGGTCACAACACCAACCTCATCACAACCCTCACCGCGTCGGCAACGATATCGGAGCTTCTGTTTCCCGGGTCCAGAGGAAGCCCGCCGGGGCCGAGGAGCGAAGTCAAGCGTTCGATAACGGCGTCGACCAGCTTGTCGCCCGGGCGCAACCCCGCATACGAGCACATGTCGTTCGCCCAGCAGCACTCGGCAACCCCCGTGGCCGGGACTTTCTCAATCGCCCGTCCGTAATTCGCCAGAAACAGGTCGCAGCCGTAGCTATAGCGCGACGCCGCGACGGGAAGGGCCGCCCAGACGGTCCGGGTGAACCCGGGGAACGCGCCATGTTCGGCTTGCCACCGGTCCAGGTACTCGGCCGCCGCCACGGTACAGGCCGAACTCACGTACCCGGCCCCCAC
>CBDUXC010000185.1:0-4857 GCA_965371065.1 uncultured bacterium | reverse complement strand
TAATAGAAACATCACGGGGAAGCCCTGACGGACCGGGTGCTTGGTTATGGGAGTTGAAGGCGAGGCTGGTTGGATTCGAACCGCCGGTCGGTTCGTTAGGTAAGGCGCCGCCGCCGCGCGGAATCTATCGGACGGCGGAATAGGCCGTCGAAACGCACGGCCAGTTGGTATTTTAACGTCCGGAAAATTGCCGGGTTGAAACCTATCCGACGATTAAACGTATATCTTATAAGGGGATTCCGGTTTTAGAGCTAAACCGTTATATTGGCGAAAACGTCATATATGTAGGCGCCCGAGGGCGCATTAACGGCGCCCAAGGGCGCATTAACGGAAATAAACCATAGTGGCGGGTTCTGCGTCTAAAGGGCGGAGTAAGCTGAAACTTACTCGTGACGAAGAAGCGGCGCTTATCCAGCGTACGCTCGCGGGAGATGACGACGCTTTCGCAGAAATCATCAAGGTTTTCAACGAACGGCTATACGCACTCGCCGTCGGGGTATTGCGGAACGGGACCGCCGCCGAGGACGTTGTACAGGAGAGCTTCATTAAAGCGTATCGGAACCTGTCCAAGTTCCGGCAAGAGTCTTCGATTTACACGTGGCTTTACAGGATTACCGTGAACACGGCTCATAACTACATACGGAAAAACGTGCGGAACGGTGCCGTTGATATGGAAGAAGTCGCGCCGATAATCGCGGACCCGTCGCCCAACCCGGTACAGATAGCCGCCGGCAACGAACTGGCCGACGCGGTCGCCGAGGCGGTAAAGACGTTACCCGAAAGGCAGCGCGAGGTCTTCGAGCTCCACTTCTTCGAGCACCTGACCCACCGAGAAATCGGTGAGATGCTCGGGATAACCGAGGGCGCGGTGAAGGCCAATTACTTCCACGCGATAAAAAAGATGCAGAAGGCGCTTTCGCCGTTCCTGGTAGAATATGAGGTTTGATATGGGAGAACGCGTTTATAAATGTGACGAAGTACTGATGTTGCTCGGCGAGCTTGTACTCGATATTATCGCCGACGAGGACCGGGAGGTTGTTGAACGACACCTGGCCGGGTGCCCGTCGTGCGCCGCCGAGCTGGAAGCGCTTCGCGCGCTCTACGGTACCATGGAGCCGCTCGAGCTCGCGCGGCCGGACCCGGGCTTCGAGCGGCGCGTCGCCGCGGGCGTACGGCGGGCGATTAAGGCCGATAAAGAGGTTACCGCCGCGCCGAGTGAGGAACGGCCCGTTTGGTGGCGGATCCCGGGGTTGATTCCCGGGTTGGCCGTCGCGACGGCGGCGGGGTTGACGGTCATCGTCTTCTTCGCGATGCTGCCGCTCTTCGGCGGGCTGCTCAAGACGACCGGCGAATCCGAGCCGTCGCTTTTAACGGCCGGCGAAACGCCCAGTACGAGGGATATCGCACCTGAAGAAGTGCCGCTGACGTCCGTGCCGGAAACACCCGGAGAGGAAGAAATGACCGTCGAAGAACGCGGAGAAATTCCAGCGGTTCGTCCATCCGGGCCGCGTGACCGCGCCGGGGAAGTACGTGTGCCGACCGCCGAGGATTATTGGGCCGGCGAGATGGCCGAACGGGAAACGGCTTTAACTGCCGGCGCCGACGATGGGGGTATCACCGACTTCGACGCCGAGTACCTGAAAGCCGCCGAAAGGAAGGACGTATTCCAGCGGCGACTGGCGGCGTACTGGGCGGCCAAGCGCGGTGTCCGCAGCGGTTCCGGTGCGCCCTCCGGTTACGTAGCCGGCGTGGACGGCGGCCCGTCGAACGGTTGGAAAGACCCGAGGGTCGAAGTTGACCTGTCGGATATCGAGGACGGCGACGAAGCGATCGTTGAATATACTACGTTTGACGACGGCGTTACCGTTTACTTTGTATACGAAGCGCCGCCCGGTACCCAGGACGAAGTTATCGACGACCTTCGCAAGGCCGACGAGGGCGTGTCGGGCGGTGGAGGCGGTCACTAAGCTCGGTTAACCCGGACGTATAATTCCGGGTAATTCACTAATAACGTCTCTTGGATATAGGGACGGGGGCGAAAATATATGCTGAAGGTTTTTAAAATACTGCTTATATCTACAATCCTGGCCGTTGCTACCGTAGTAGCCGATACGGACGGCGAGGTTGCTTCCACCGCGAAGGAAGCCTACCGCCAGGAGCGGGTATACGACGCGCTGAATACGGTCAAGGAGAACCAGCTGCTCAATATACTTTACCTGACGCCGGAGGAAGAAGACGAATTCCTGGACATCTACCGGAAGCTTGAAGATATGCGATTGAAATACCGCAAGGAGAAAATCGAAATAATCGGCGGACTCCAGAAAGACCTGGCCGTCGGTGATATCGCCGCGGTAGCGAGTATGCTTGATAACCTGGAGGCCAACGACGACGCAGGGGCGAACGACGCAAAAAACCTGCGGTCCGAGATGCGGTCCCTTCTGCAGGATGAGCAGTACGGTAAGTTCGTCGTGTTCGAAGTCAACTTCGAAAAGAAGCTGATGCGCCTTGTTATGGATAATCGGCCGGCCGAGTTGAACGAAGCTTATGAGGAAGGGAACCTACCGGTGGGCGCCGGCGCGCCGGCCAGCGAAGCAACGGAAAAATAAGAAACGGGGTTTAATACACCGGAAAAGCATAAAAAAGGCGGCCAGGGGGCCGCCTTTTGGATTAAATCGTACCACTTTTAGTAAGGCGCGTCTATCGTGTATATGATATTCCAGGGCCCGTCGGGGTTATTATGGTACATATCGGAATGAAATACCTCAAACGCTATCTTACCGTTGTTCGCCCAATCCGCGTCTTCGATATTAAGTTCTACGTCGGTGTCTCTATCCAGAGTCCCGTACGTCAACTGGTTGAACTCGCCGGTCTTTAGGTCGTAGGCATGTAACTCAACTAGCGTATCTGCGCACTTCAATAGTAAGTAACGGCCGTCCGGTGACCATCCTTTTATTGAAATTGTCGCATTAGTCTGGTTCGGTATAATCTTCTCGTAGAAGGTGCCGTACGGGTCCGTGATATAGATATAGTCCTCGCCGTAATAGCCGAACCACGCCTTTTTCTTTATGGCTATAAATTCGCCGCGGGGGCTCCAATAGGCCGTGCCGTCCCATTCCTCCATCCCACTGTCCCGGGGCCCTATTACCCGGTACTTTATATCGTCCAAGTCGGATATATCCGCGACGGTCAAGTCGCCGTTGCCGCAAAATACTATCTCCCGGTCGTCCGGCGACCACGACCCGTTGAGTCCTATATTACCGCCGCCGCCGTATATGAGCGTATTGTCGGAGCCGTCGGGTCGTATTATATAAACGCCGAAATCATAAGAGGAATAGTACAAAATCCACTCGCCGTTGTGAGACCAGCGGGGGAATATGGGGTTATATTGGGTATTCGGGACTTCTTCGTATAGACCGGTATTTAAATTATATATATATAGCTTACTAAATCCTTGGGTTATATAATCCCTAAACACGAACGCCAACTTATCTCCGGCCGGCGACCACGAGCAGTTTTGAACGTCGTAACCTTCCGGTACTATAAAAAGCGGTTCGCGGCCGTCGGCGCCGGTTTCGTTTCCGGGGAACGTAGGGCCGTCGGCGGGACCGGCCGAGTCATTACACCCGGTCGGCCCGGCGACGATAACTAATATAACCGAAAACGTCAGGTATATTGTTAACGCTTTAAAATAAGATAACCGCTTCGTCATATTAGCTGTGTATCCCTTACTGGACTTACCGCGTTACTACGAACTTGACGGTAGCGGTCGTTTCGCCGGCTTCCACCCTCGCGATATAAACGCCCGACGGCGCGTTCGCCGCGGTTGCGTCCCACGCGACGGTGCCGCCGGAGCCGACGCATTCGTCCGTTAACGTTTCTATCTTACGACCGGAGATATCATATATTACCATCTTTAGGGGACCGTCGTACGTACCGATGAACGCGTACTCGAACGTACCCGAGTCGTATATCGGGTTCGGTTTCGGCGCTTTGAGCGTTAGCGACGATGGTTTTACCGCCGGGCCTTCGGCCGCCGGTTGACCGCCGCCGGACCGGTTGCCGTAGATAGTTTCGGCTACTTTGCGGAGGTTCAGTCGCCCGTAGCCTATGTAAGGGTCCCAACCCGGATGCAGTCTTACGTTAACGTCGTCGCAAGACGCGTGTAATATAGCCCGGACCTGGATTATTCGGTCCCAAGGCGGCCCACGGGCCGCCTTTCTCAAAGGGGACTATCTGGTTAAATAGGCGCTTCGATTACGTAAATACCGGTGAACTTTTCGACGTATGCGTCAACGTCGAAGTAGATGGCCCGGCCATCAGCCGACCAGGAACCGTGGGATATATCCCTTGGTTTAGTTATAGGTACTACGTCTCCCGTTTCGGTGTTGTAAGCGCTTAGCAGGTTCCCGTCGCCGTTCGGGTTACTATGCAATAATAAGATATACTTGCCGTCAGGCGACCAGGGACCGGCTTTACTCGATGTCGAGAGCGTTTCTATTTTTTCCCACGTGGAAGTATCGTATATTTCGTTCTCCATAGAGCCTTCAGAATCGAAACCTGAAGGCATACTCGTTACCATTAGAGCCCCGTCCGGCGAATAGTGTGCGTCCCAGAACGTACGTTCGTCGTCGGTAAGCAGCACGCGTTTTTCCATAGTATAAACGTTCTTCTCCATCAGACGGAACGGGTAATAGCCAATTACGGAATAAACTACGGACTGCGCGTCCGGGTTCCAGCACCTCACGTAGCATATACCTTCGCCGGACGTTATCTGTATCGGTTCGCCGCCGGCGGCCGGTATTATATAAACGTCGTCGCCTTCGTTATAAGCGATGTATTTACCGTCGGGTGAATACG
>CBDUXC010000184.1:0-4887 GCA_965371065.1 uncultured bacterium | reverse complement strand
TTTTTACAGGGAGCATCAACGGACAAAGCGCGATACACAACCTTCGGAAATGTGCTATAATCCTCCGATACGGTGAAAGGACGCGATTACTCATAATGAAGCTTAATTGGGATCCATACATAACGTCGTTGATTATAGTAACGTCGGCTGCGGCGTTTAAAATCAGCGAACAAAACGGTAAGGAATGCTACTGGCCGGACGATAGTCTACCGGTTACCTTCGAGCTCAACAAATACGGCTGCCCCGACTGCGACGGCGAACTCGACGCGATCCGATTAAGTTCGAGCCAATGGACCGACGTTGAGGAGTCTTACTTCCGGTTCGTCGAGGGTTCGGAAACGGAAATAATGAACATAAGTTGGTTGGCGTACGACGGGCATAACGTCATCGTCTTCTACGAACCGGAATATGCCGACCTGTACGGCCAGGGCGGTCTGCCGTTCGGCGGGAACTATATCGGCGTTACGGTGTTCTGGTTCCGCGAACAAACCGGTTACAACGAAATATTCGAGTGCGACCTCGCGTTCAACGGATACGACTGGGAATGGGACACGTCGTCGGGCGGTACTCAGGGAAAGATGGACGTGCAGAACATCGCGACCCACGAGTTTGGCCACTGGCCTTCTCTCGACGACTTGGACGACGCCGCCTCAAAGGAGTTCACGATGTACGCCTATTCGTCCACGGGCGAGATAAAGAAACGCTCGCTGGAGTACGACGACGAAGACGGTATAATATACCTGTACCCTGAAGGCAATCCGCCTGAACGGCCTGCAATTTACGCGCTGGGCCAGAACTACCCTAACCCGTTCGATAACTCTACGACCATCGCTTATACAGTACCGAAAGGCGGCGAGGGTGGCATATACCTCGACGTATTCGATGTCACGGGCCGTAAACTAAGGACCCTCGACTCGGGTTATAAAAACGTCGGTACTTATAAAGTTTTATGGGACGGAACCGACGATTCGGGCCGGCGGCTCGCCAACGGTATCTATTTTTACCGGCTGGAATGGCTCGAGGAAACGGCGGTTAAGAAGATGGTGTTGGTACGGTAAACAAATCCAACGCTATAACTCTGTTAGCAAAAAAAGCGGCCCGGCGGCCGATTTTTCGTATCATAAGATAATTCGGCGAAGGTTTAATAAATATTTTTATATTACAAACAACGGACATTCGTTTTTGCAAGGTTAGTCGGGAGGTACGTAAGAACGGTTCAATTTATAGTACCTGAATTCTCCGGCTCTACCGGCCTTTTTTAAGGGTAAATCTATTGGCGTTACGTCGGTGAATATATCCTCGTGGGGATACGGCCAGAACGGTTGATATTTCTTCAACATACAGCTCCAATTGATGAAATAATCCACGTCGTTCTCCATCATATAATCGTACAACCTTCTTTCTACGATGGCTTCGTGCGCTTCGATATTGACGTTCCCGTCGATGGGTAATACTGCCCCGTCGGTAAAGTAGCTGATAATCCCGGCGTCGTACGTCGATATAACCGAGTCGGGATTTTCTTTAACCCATTCGACGGCTCTGAGGTTCTCTGTCAGGTGGCTTTCCGGGGGTAATATAGATAAACGTACGGCGGCGGTGGAGATTAATACGATATATAACGCTACGAATACGCCCCTGAAAATACGGTTACCGGTTGAAGCACCTTTAAAAATCGAAAGGAACAGAGCGACAAGTATTACCGTAATAGGAGCCGCCGACGCGGTGTGCCAGGAACGTATATATAGCGCGCCGACCGAGTGTAAAAAATATAGTAACGCTACTACCGCGAATAACGTAAATGAAAGCGTAACCGCCCTTTTCTCTAAACGGGTTCCTTCGTATTTCTGATGGTAAACTGCGCACAATGTACCCGATAAGAATAGTAATAAAAGCGCGCCTGGGAAGTAACGCGTGATAACCCAAACGCCGCCAATGGATTTTATCAGGACTGTATATGCGGTCCGTAGAGTATTCGGGCTATCGTAAACGTGAACGTGGTTAAGGTACGGAACGGCCACGGCACTGATCTGTACGAACGTTCCGAAGACTACCAGATTCCATATATACCACGGGGCGATTACCGCCGCGGTTATGCCGGCGGTCGTCGCCAAATACTTCGGTCGAAACCCGGGACCCCATATAAAAAAGAAAACGTAAAATATCGAAGCGAATAACAAGTTATCGGCACGTACCAGTATTAATAATCCCAATAACGCGCCGAAGCCGATAGCGCGCCGGAACCCGAATCCTTTACCTTTCGCGACGCGTATTAAGACGAGCGCGGTTAGAGCGATGAGAAAGTTGCTTAGACCGGACGGTTCGCCCATAGCGTCCTCGCGGGCGATGTTGGGCGTGAACAAATAAACGCCGTATGCGAATAAACCGACCCAACGAGGGCCCCCTATTTCCCGTACTATAAAGTATATTACGAACGCCGTGCCGACCGACAACAACGACCCGTACAATAGGACGGCCTTAACGGCAAGAGTCGGGTCTACGTCTTTGAGGAGCATTATCGGCCCGATGTTCCAGACCCACAGCGGATGGTAACCGTTGGTCAAATGCACCCCGTCAACGGAGCTCGGCAAACCTTTAATAAAATTGTAGGCCAGTTGGAAATAATAGAAGGAATCGTCCGGGATATAGGTAACAATCGAGCGCGTGTCCGCCGCGGCGATTAACGTTACACGAAGACCGACCGCCAGCGCCGTCAATACTCCGAACGATATAACGAAGCGTTTATCTTCCATTACGTCTTCAAGTAGTGATTTAACAATCATAAAAGGGTTCGTCTGTCGTTTCAGGGCTAATATACCCCAGCGTTAATGGTAAGGCAACGTTTTTCGCTTCCTGAAGGTATCCGTCTCAAGAAGAATAGTAACCGACCGTTGGAGCCCAATCGCCCTAACGTATTAAAGTATAATAATGCTGAAAGCTAATATAACGAAGGGCCGTTATAGAAATAACGGCCCCGTGATTCGTGGGTTTTTTATATGTTTCTTTACTTCCGTTCTTCTTTTACCTCTAATTCCTCGGCCTCTTACTCCTCGATAAGTATCCGCGGGTTTCCGGTTAACGTAATATTTATTGGCCCATCCTACTTTCGCTTTCGCCCGTCGAGTAAGTTGGCGTTGCGCCGCTGCCGAAAGCGGCTTTAATACGCCCGAGGGACGCGGGTAAAATAGTGACAGACGTATCGGTCTTAAACCACCAGTCGAGTTCGTTGCACCATTTCTCCCTACCGCGGTCGTCTACGGCGACTACCTTCCAGTAATAGGTCGTAAAGTCGTCCAACAGTTCCGTAAACGTGTAAGTAGAGTCGGCGATATCCGTGTAAATCACCGGTTCGGGGTAACCCGGGTCTAAATCTATCCACAGGTCGTAATGGTCGAGCTCGCAAAGTCTGTCTTCTCCATTTCTCGGTACCTTTCGAGAGGTGTATACTCCCGCTTGGCGGAACACCGCAGCTCCTTCTATAATATCAAGAGTGGACCTGCCGCCGTCGTACTCGGGTATCGAGTCCTCCCAGTCCAGCGTGGGCGTAAGCGTCGTTAACGTTTCCCCCTTCACGGGCGAGAGTAGGGAGAAGTCGCTCAGGTGGCCGGCTTCGTCGACGTGGAACCACCAGTCCAACTCTATGCACCATTTCTCGCGGTCTAGGTTGTCGACGGCGACCACTTTCCAATAATATGTCGTCTGGTCATCCAAACCGTCCGTGAAAACGTAGGTCGAATCCGTTATGTCCGTATAGATTAATGGGTCGGTATAATCAGGGTTCGTGTCGAGCCAAACGTCGTAGTGGTCAAGTTCGCAAGCCCGGCCGCTGTCCCGGGAAGATAACGCGCCTGTTCCTATATGAGCACCGTAATCCAAGCCCCGTACGCTGTATCCGGGTATCGAATCCTCCCAGTCGAGCGTCGGCGTGAGGGTGTGGACAGTCTCGCCTTGTCCCGGCGAGAGTAACGAGAAGTCGCCCAGCGACTCTACGTTGACGGTAAAAGACCAGTCGGTTTGCTCGGACCAGCGGTCGTTCCCTTCGCCGTCGAAAGCCAGAACCTTCCAATAGTAAGTTTCGCCGTCGTCCAGCGGGTCGCTGAACGTATGTTCCGAGCCGGTCAACCCGCCGTGAACATCAGGGTCGCCGAAACCCGGGTCCGTACCCACGTACAGGTCGAAGTGGTCGAAGTCGACCCAGGGGCAAGATACGTCTTCCCAGTCGACGGTAGGCGTCAAAGTGTCTACTACCTCTCCGTTTTCGGGAGAAAGAAGGTTGAAGACCGGGACCGGTCCGTCCGGGTCCGGTTCGGACCAGATTACGAAACCGTTTGACGGGTCCTCCCATTTGTCGTAAAAACGGGTAACGTTGTAAGTATCGTAGTAATGGCCGTCCATTTCGTTCTCGGTAGCGGCGTCCCAAGTATTGTTCAAAGCGAAAACGTCATTGGGTGTGTTGTTTTTGATAAAATAGGAACTCCCGTCGTCGTTCGAGAAATCGTTGTTACCGGCGCTACCAAGGGGTCCGCCGCCTAAATCGGCGACGCCGCCGTTTATAATAAAATAATCTTCTATATTACTAGTATCCGATTCTTCGTCTATCGTGCAATCCTCTACGAGTAGTTGGCCTTCGGTGAGATAAACGGTCGATCCGTGATATCCGGCTATATACCAAAACACGAATTCGTTGCCGATAAACCTACAGAGTCTGGATTCCGCCATATCTATCACGCAGTCAGCGCCTCCGCAGATTAGGTTATTCTCTATTTCTCAGGTTTGGCCGTCATTAGTATGATCGGTTTTTTTGTTCTCTTGGGACTGTTGTTCTCAAACAAAGAGAATGTTAATTTAGCTGCTCAGGCTGATGATACTGTGCCAACTGTAGTAGATAAT